>CABXST010000001.1 GCA_902514885.1 uncultured Alphaproteobacteria bacterium
AACCGTATTATTTTCTTTAATTATATCTTTATCAAAAATATTAGATAAATTTTCTAGTGTAATATTTTCAAAATAACTATTAGATTTTTCTTTATCGAAAATTGGATCAGTTAAACTCTCAATACTTATTATTTCATAATATTTTTGAAATTTTTTTTTATCAAAATAATTGATATCCATTTCGTCATAAATAATAGTTTCTTCATCTTTTATTTTCATAAAATCTGAATAACTAATGTAAAAGCAAATTAGGCTTATTAAAAACAATAACGTTGTTAATGAAGCTTTTATTGTAAAACTATTTGTTCTTGCCATTTATTTCTTTATAAAGAAGTAAAATCATTTGATTTGTTATCATAATGGAAAAATCTAAAAAAATACTAGTCAATATATTTCAAGAAACTACTAAAATTTTTTGGATTTTATTCAAAGTTATACTTCCGGTCGTCATAGTTATCAGAGCTCTTGAGCTTATAGGAGCTATCCCTTTTTTAGCAAAATTTCTTGAACCATTAACAAGCTTTATTGGAATTGATGGTTCACTAGGCTTAGTTTGGATGGCTGCAATATTGGTAAATATATATGCAGGATTAGCTGCTTTTGCATCACTTCAAGCTATTTTTGATTATACTGTAGCTGAGACAACAATTTTAGGTTTAATAATATTGATAGCTCACAGTCTGCCAATTGAGGTAGCTATTGCAAAAAAATCAAGAATTTCTTGGATATTCAATTTAAGCTTTAGATTTATAAATGCAATTGTAGCAGGCAAAATATTGAACTTAATATTTACTAAATATGAATTATTTAATGAGCCTAATCAGTCAGTATTACAAGTTCCAAATGAATTAGTTTCTAACTTTGAATGGGCCATCCTACAAATTCAAAATTTCTTTATAATTTTTTTAATAATATTTTTTATTATATCAACAATAAATGTCCTTAAGGCCTTAGGTGTTTGGTCATTTATAATTCATATAATGAAAATACCTTTGTCCTATTTAGGCATGTCTGAGAAAGTAGCAAATATAATCTTAATTGGATTAACTCTTGGAATATCGTTTGGTGGGGGTTTTTTAATTGAGGAGTCCAAGAAAAATAATATCTCAAAGAAAGATATTTTATTATCCCTGTCTTTCCTAAGTCTTTGCCATAGCATAATCGAAGACACAATATTGATTTTACTATTAGGTAGCCATATTTCTGGCATTTTATTTTTTAGATTTATTTATACTGTAATTATAATTTTATTAATGAAAATATTGTTAGAAACAAAAATGCAAAAGTTTATACTAAGTAAACTTACAGATGGATAACTACATTCAATTTCCACGTTACTCAATTTACTTAATTCCTAATTTATTATTTATTGATCAAGTAAATGATTTACTTTTGAAAAATAATATTAAATTTGATAGCCAAAAATTGTCTAAATATGGTTTACATTATACAGTAAAAGCTCCTTTTTATTTAAGTCATCTTTATAGTGAGGAAATTCTAATAAAATCTTTTCAAGACTATTTTAAATCTAATCAAAATGTTTCTTATAAAGATAAATTTAACATCTTAGGTCTTAAAAAGCATAAAAATGTCTTTGCTTTAGAGCTGAATACAAATGATAAGTTTAATTTTCTATGTAACGATATAATGAGATATTTTGATCTTTTTAGAAAAACTCTTAATCAGCAAGAGACTCAAATTGATCTTAAGCGTTTCAATAATTTATCCTCTTTAGAGATGGAATATTATTTAATATGGGGCTATCCTTATTTGTTTGAGTTTAATACCCATCATGTTTCAATTGCAGATATGTCAAAAGAGATCATATATAACGATACTATAAGATCCCTGGAATATTCCAGTATTAGTCTTATGAAACAAGACGTTGTAAATGGAAATTTTCAGACCATTTGCAAAATTAATTAATCTAGATTTTTTAATAAAAATATATCTATTATTTACTCTATAATAATACTCAAATATTATATTTTCGACTTATGGGTATTTATGTAAAAAAAAGAAATTTTGCAGGTCTTAGATCGTTATTATTAATTTTAGTAATAACTATAGTTATAATTGCCTCTTACTACTTTGTTTTTCAAGAAAATAATAAAATCATTCCAGATAATGAATTAAATAGTTCTAATACACAGTTAGAGGAAAATATTAATTATATTCAAGAAAAAGATCTTAGTGCTTATCTAAAAAAAGAAGATATGAAAGTGTACTTAACAAACTTTGAATTTGATCAGAGTATGAAGAAATTTGTAGAGGAAAATCCAGATTTTATCTTAAATGTTTTGCGTGAATACCAATTAAATCAAAATAAATTAGAACAAGAAAAAATTAATAAGGAAAATATATCAAGCATACAAAATTTAAATTTACAAGCTCATCCTATGTATTTAGGTAATGCTAGTGGCACAAAAGTTATTTATGAATTTGTCGATTACAATTGTGGCTACTGTGAAAAATACCACCAGGAATTAATTAATGTGATGAAAGAGGATACTTCAGTAAAAATAGTTATAATACAAATGCCAATTTTAGGTAATTTTTCAAAGGATTTAACAACTATTGCTCTAGCTTCCTCATTACAAGGTGAATTTAAAACAGTTCATAACTATCTATATTCATCTGAAAGAAAATCAAACATGGAGGATATTTTAGCAGATCTATTTCTAAAGGGCGTTGATCTTCAAATACTTAAAAAAGATATGGACTCCCAAGAAGTGAAAGACTTTCTATCAATTCATAAGAGTTACGTCGATGAATTTAAATTTACTGGAAGCCCAGCAACAATCATAGGAAATCAAATTATTCCAGGTTTTATTGACCAAAGTAAAATTATTGAGATTTTGGAAAAAGAATTTTCCTGAACTCAATGAAAATTAGTAATTTCTCTAAGATTTCAACTAATATTTTTGGATCTCGTGTAACAGGCTTCATTAGAGACATACTTTTTGCAAACTATTTAGGTGCAAACTTAATGTCAGATGCATTTCTTTTTGCTTTTAGATTGCCAAATTTATTTAGAAGAATTTTTGCTGAGGGTTCAATGAATAGTGTTTTTATACCCCTATATGTCAATCAAGAAAAAATAAATTCGAAAATGGCCAAAGATTTTATATGGATAATTTTTAACTTTTTTTTTGTAATTACATTATTTATATCTTTTTTAATATTTTTATTTAGTGAACAAGTAATATCAATACTAGCACCAGGGTTTTTATTAAATAAAGGTCAATTTTTATTTGCAAATGAGTTATTAAATATAACTTTTCCTTTTTTAATATTTGTAACTTTGTCGTCAGTATTGAGTTCAGTATTAAACGTTAAGGGAAAATTTTTCCTACCTTCTTTTTTATCAGTCATTCTTAATATTTTTATGATTTCATCATTAGTTATTTTTAAATCTGAGTCTCACTTTGCACTTGCTTGGTCAATGATTGTTGCAGGTTTTACTCAATTAATACTTTTATTTATTAACATAGGCGCAATTAAAATATTTTGGAGTACTGGATTAAAAAGTATTAACGAGCTATCTGGTCAGCTAAAAAAATTCTTTAAAAGATTTTCATATTCTTTAATGGGCTCTGGTATTATCCAATTAAATATTTTTATCTCAATGTTATTTGCTTCTTTAGTAGGTGAGGGTGCAATAAGCCAAATATATTACGCAGATAGAATAATTGATTTACCGTTCGCTCTAATTGCAGTTGCCATGTCTTTTACACTCCTTCCTTACTTGAGTAAAAATATTAGTGATGAAAGTAAAAATTCTAGAGCTTTCAATGAAACTGTTATTTTTTGTTTTCTCTTTGCAATACCTAGTGCATTTGGCATTTTTATCCTAAGTGAGGAAATTATTAGAGTGTTATTTGGTAGGGGAGAATTTAGCAATAATGATGTACTAATCACATCGAAGATTTTACTAATATACTCTTTTTCATTGCCCGGTTATATGCTTGCAAGGATTTTCAATCAAGTATTTTACTCTTATGAGAAAGTTGAGTACCCAGTTAGGGCAGCAGTTCCTACTTTTATTTGTAATCTAATTTTATGTTTTTTATTCTATAAGCCTTTAGGTGTTATTGGATTAGCTTTAGCTGGTGCTATAAGCGTATGGTTAAATCTATTTATTCAAATTTATTATTTAAAAAAACATTTTAACAGTTTTTTCAAAAAAATAATTATATTGGATACTAATAAATTAATTAAGATTTTATTAAGCGCTTTTAGTATGTATATTTCAATATTATTCATAAAAAAAACTATATATCTAAATATATATTTTGACCTGTTAATTCAAATTCTTATTGGTCTAATAATATATTTCCTTATACTAAATCGGCTTAAATTAAGTGAATTAAAACTTATTTTTCAATTGAAAAAATTTAATTAGGAATTTTATTTACTAATCTATTATTTAATTTAAAAGTACTTTTGCCCTAAATTTATGGGCGTGTAGCTCAGCTGGTTAGAGTACTTGCTCGACACGCAAGGGGTCACAGGTTCGAATCCTGTCACGCCCACCATTTACTTTTTAAGTTGATGATGTAAGGTATGTTTACATGAAAAAATTTTTATTAGCCTTTTTATTTTACGCTCTTTCTACAAACTTAACCGTTAGTGCAAATAGCTATTCAATTTTTGGAGGCACTTATGATTACGACGATGATAATACAACCAATCTGTTTGGTCTAAATTATCACATATCTAATAACGAAATAGATTTATTGAATATTTTTACAATTAATCCAGTCATTGGAGGCTTTGTTACAGCTAAAAGTGCATCAATGTTTTATGGGGGATTTGAAACAAATCTTGGACCTGACTCAATATATTTGAACCTTTCATCATCAGCGGGCATATATAGTAATGGTGATGGCAAAGACTTGGGAAATGCTCTTCAATTTAAATCAGAAGTGAATTTATTTTACAGTATATCTCAAGAATCTAGATTTGGTATAGGATCTCATCACATTTCAAATGCAGGATTAGACTCAGTTAATCCAGGTACAAATAATTATTACTTGATTTACAATAGAAATTTCTAAATTTAATAAAAATAATCCAATTGTTAATTTTCTAAATTTGTTTATTTTTATATGTGATGACTAAAAATTTTCTAGCTTACCTATTATTCTCCATTTTAATTGTGATAATATTGGTAATAGGTTATGAGGAAATTAGAATTTATTTTGATGCTAATCCTTATATAAACGGGATAATTCTCCTAACACTTGTTATAGGATTTCTCCTTTACTCTTTTAAAATATTTTCATTGAGTTCTGAATTTAGGTTCATGAACTCAGTGGCTTTTGGAAAATTAAAACTTAACGATTCATCTTTAGATAATTACCCAATGACAAAATCAATTGCAAATAATTTAGGAATTACAACAGCTAATAAAAGTATCACAAAAACACTTGATGAGATACTTGACGATCTTCTATCATCTATAGAAAGCGGGAGTGATATATCTAAGTACCTTATCAATTTAGCTATCTTTTTAGGATTAATTGGAACTTTTTATGGATTACTTTTGACTATAGGTAGTGTTTCAAATGTCATTGATGGTTTAACAATTGAACAACAGGACTTTGGGGCATTTTTTAACAATTTAAAAGATGGATTAAAGTCACCTTTATCAGGAATGACTATTGCTTTTAGTTCCTCATTGTTTGGTTTAGTAACTTCTTTGATATTAGGGCTATATGAAATAATTACTAGAGGAGTCAAACAAAGCTATTATGAATTCTGTGAAAATCAAATTCGCCTTTTTTATAGATCTAGCCCAAATGTTAAAAAAATTACTCAAAATTCTGATAATTCATCTTTGGCCCAAAACATTGCTTCTAAACTTGATGACCTAGTTGATGGTATGAAAAATTCAAGTGATGATTTAAGAAAAGAGGTTATTACAGAGCTTAAGTCTGTAAGTAAGTCTATAAAAGACCTAGACAAAAAGTGAGCTATCTCTCAAAAACTCAAAGTTCAGAAAACGATAATATAATTTGGCCTGGATTTGTGGATGTATTGGCATCCACATTAATGGTCATAATTTTTATTGTTTTACTTTTTACAGTAGCACAAGTTTATCTGGGTGACTTAGTTGTAGGAAAAAACCAGCAAATTCAAAGTTTAGAAAAGACTATTGATATCCAAGATGAGACTATAGTTGAACAAGATGTAACTCTAACAGATAAAGAGATTGAATTACTTGATAGACAAAATCTTATTGAAAAACTAGATGAAGAAATATCCTCTAAACAATCTCAAATTCTTGCACAAGACACCATAATTCAAGATCAGTCACTTGATATAGATAAATTAAATACAATTATTGCTAAAATTACTGAAGAGCTATCCTTATCTTTATCTGATAGAGAAACTCTTCAACAAAACCTATCTGATTTAAATGAGCAACAAAAACAGTTAAAAGCTGATTTAATTAAACTTGGTGGAGAAAATAGTGAGCTAGTTGGACAAATTGGAGCATCTCAAAGTAGAATAGAAAATCTACTTGAATCTTTAAGCTCATCCGAAGATATTAATCAAGAATTACAAACCCAAATAACTTCATTAGAGGAAGAAACATTAATACAATCAACTGATTTAGCTGAGGCTTTAAATTTAATATCTAATTTAGCTTTAGATATTGAAATACTCAGTAATGAAATTAACCTTTTGAATAACTTATTAGAGTCAAAAGAAGCTGAAATAGCTCAAAACGAAATGGAACTTGGGGAACTAGGAGACAGGTTAAATAGAGTACTTACAAGTGAGCTATTCAAGCTGCAAAAGTACAAATCAGAATTTTTTGGAAAATTATCTGAAGCCTTAGCCGATAGAGAAGATGTTCAGATCAAAGGAGATAGATTTATTTTTCAGTCAGAAATATTATTTGACTCTGGAAGTGCAAATTTTCAAGATGAAGGTAGGATAGCTTTATCTCTTATTACCAAAACAATTATTGAAGTTACTGAGTCAATTCCATCTGATTTAAATTGGATACTACAAATAGATGGGCATACAGATAAAGTACCTATTTCAACCGCTCAATTCCCATCTAATTGGGAGCTTTCACATGCCAGAGCACTAGAAGTAGTTAAATTTCTTATTCAACAAGGCATACCTGCTAATAAACTCTCAGCAAATGGATACGGTGAGTATCAACCCATAAATTTAGGTGATACAAAAGATGACCTAAAAGAAAATCGAAGAATTGAATTAAAAATTACTCAAAACTAATTTTTTACTCAATCCACATTTTAATAATTTTATCAGGATCATCCACTAAACCATTTTTTACGGGATCACCCATTTTTATTGCATCAACAAATTCCATACCTTCGATTACCTCACCCCAAACAGTATATTGCCCATCTAGGTGTGGTGTATCTCCAAAACATATAAAAAATTGACTGTCAGCACTATTAGGATCTTGAGATCGAGCCATACTCAAAGTACCTCTTTTGTGGGGTAAATCATTAAATTCAGCCTCAATATTTTTACCAGATCCACCTGTGCCAGCTCTTCTTAAATCAAAATTATCTGAGTCAGAGTTACCAAATTGAACATCTCCTGTTTGAGCCATAAATCCATCAATAACTCTATGAAAAACTACTCCATCGTAACTACCTTTAGCAACTAGATCAGTAATTTGCTTAACATGCTTGGGTGCCTTATCTTCGAAGGTCTTGATTTTGACGATACCGTCTTTAAGTTGTAAATTAATAACATCCTCCTTGGAATATAGATTATTAGAAAATAATAAAAATGAAATTGAAACTAGTAACTTAATCAAACTCATAATGAGAAACTAACATAGTTTATAATCAATAAAATTTATTTATTTGATAATTCTGTCGCTATAGATGTTATTTTTTTTCTAAGTGAATTAAGACCATTTGACCTTGATTGTCCTAAATGATTGGAGAGGCCGATTTCTTCAAAAAAAGATAACGGATTATTTATAATAGTTTCAGGAGTTTCCTCATTGTAAGTATAATAAACTAAATAAAACAAACCTTTTACAATTACAGAGTCACTTGAACCGGAAAGATTAATTTTTCCATCAATAAATTCTGGTACCATCCATAAATTCGATGTACATCCTTGTACACGATATTCCTCAGTTTTATAGCTATCATCAAGAACAGGGAGTTTTTTTCCTAAATCAATTAAATATTGATATTTGTCCTCCCAATTATCAAAAAACGAAAAATCCTCTTTAATTTTGTTGATTTTTTCATTAATTAACATAGATTTTTGCCTTATTATTAATAACTAATACATTAAATTATGAAAATTAAAAGTTCTCTTAAAACAGCTAAAACCAGAGATAAAAATAATCAACTGGTTAGAAGAAAGGGTAGGTTATATGTGATCAATAAAACAAACCCAAGAATGAAAGCCAGACAAGGCTAACAATCAATCTAGATATTTCTCAACTTCCAATGCTGCCATACATCCCATACCAGCAGCTGTCACAGCCTGTCTGTATATTTTATCTTTTACATCTCCTGCAGCAAATACACCATCAATAGAAGTTTTTGTGCTATCTGGATCTGTGATGATATATCCTCCATCATCCATCTTTAATTGACCTTTAAATAATTGTGTTGCCGGATCGTGTCCTATTGCAATAAATACACCATCTATTTTCAGGGTTGAGGTTTGATTATCTTTTTTATTGAGTAAGTCTATTGATTCTAAATCATCATTACCATTAAACTTAGTTACCTCGCTGTTCCATATAAATTTAATTTTTGAATTTTCTTTTAGTCTATCTTGCAATATTTTTTCTGCTCTTAGTTTATCTCTTCTATGAATTAGATAAACTTTAGTTGCAAACTTTGTTAGAAATAAAGCTTCTTCAGCTGCACTATTTCCTCCACCAATTACAGCAACTTCTTTATCTTTAAAGAAAAAACCATCACAAGTGGCGCAAGCTGATAGTCCATGACCTTGAAATTTAGTCTCATTTTCTAAACCAAGCCATCTCGCTTGAGCTCCAGTGCTTATTATCACAGTTTTTGCATTTAGAGTTGTGCCATTATCTAAATTTAATTTCTTTACTTCTTCATTTAAAAAAACTTCAGTTACTTGTGAATTGATAATTTCGGTACCAACGTGAGCAGCTTGTTTTTGCATTTGATCCATTAACCAAGGACCTTGAATAGGGTCCTCATATCCTGGATAATTTTCTACATCAGTTGTTATCGTAAGTTGACCACCTGGTTGAAATCCACTGACTAAAATGGGTTTTAGATTAGCTCTGGCAGCATATATGGCAGCAGTATAACCTGCTGGACCTGATCCTATAATTATTACATTATTAATTTCAGCCATTTATTGGCCAACTAGTTGGAAAAGTTACATAATTAATTTGCATACATCTTCTCTCAATTTTAATTTCTTTTTTTTCAAGTCCGTGCCATGTATTGTTGCCTGAAGCAAAAAAATATCCTGTATTATGTCTATAAGGGACGGTCTTAACAAGTTTCATATCGGTATCATAAAAATCTGTTCCAAGTTTCTCTGACTCATCATAAGTGTTAATAAACAACATCATTGTCATAAGCTTTTCCTTTATGTCCAAATGTGGTTTTAGCCAAAATCCCTTACGATCAGAAATATATTCAATCCTAATAAAACTATTTGAGAGATCTTTTTTGATTTTATCTTGAATAGACTCAATAACATCTTTATCCCTCAAATCTTCAATTAGTTTCATTCCATTAAATAGGTTCTCGGAATTATCGCTTTCTAGGAAGACTCTCAGCTTACCATCCAAACCATCCCCACCAGCATCAGCAGCTCTAGTACCATCAAAGGACCTTGGTGCATCAGATATATTTACATCATTAAGCTCGTTTATAAGCTCATTTGTAAAAGGAGTGTCTAGTTCCCAATGAGGGAAAGGATTAGAGTATGTAGTACAACGATTTAAAATTGATTCCTTAAGCATCTTCAGAAATAAACCTTAAATTAGATTGTATCTTATTCAAGATCTTAGTTTTTAGTGCTTCATTATACTCACTTATAGATATTTCATATGGTTTTATATTTTGGTCATAGAATTGTGCAAAATTGCTACTTGTGATTTTATCAAAAAATTGATGATATCTTTTTGGACACAGCTCCTCTTCAAACTTAAATAAAAATGTACCAGCTTCAGATGATATAGCTTCAGATATCATAGATATTGAGTCCCAAGTTACAATTTGTAAATGAGCCTGTGATAAAAGCTCACCATATTCTTTTGGGTTAAATAAATCATCAGACATATATATGTTTTCCGTATTAATTTTTGATAATTCCTCTATGAGACTATTTGGTGTTCTTCTTGAGGGAATAATATTCACATTAAATTTTTCACTTAGAAATTTAATTTCGTTAAGAATTTTTTTCTGTGTTTGTTGATTAAATTTAAAATATTTATTAGGACCGCCGATAATAAAATTAATAATTTTATTATTTCTAGCATTTTTATTAAATTTTATGTTATGTATTGCTAGCAGTGTTGAAATACAATTCTTTGAGTCTAAATTATCGTGCTCTGGGCAAACTATTAAATCAAATAAATTATGATTAACTTTTGGATTTTGAATATGAATATTAAAAATAAATTTTTTATATTTATTTTTTAAATATATAGAGGCTTTTACACTTTTTTTTCCACAACTAATAAGAATGGTATTTTTTTCAATTTTTAATGAAGAGAGATTAATATAAGCAAAACTACGGCTTGGTATTAATTCAATTGGTAAATATTTAAAAAAAGATTTTATTTTTAAATCAAAGTTTTTATAGTCCTCAGATATTAAGCTCGCTAATCCCTCTATCTGGCTTCTCATACCAGCAGCACCTTCGCTGATGGTAATTACATTAAAATTATCCAAATTTTATTATTTAAATCTTACAGACTTAATTTCGTACGAAGTAATACCTTTTGGAGTAGAAACTTCTATGTAGTCACCTTTTTTTTTGCCTATTAGTGCTCTTGCTATAGGGCTAGTAACAGATATTTTTTTTTGTTCAATGTCAGCTTCTACTTCTCCAACTAGTTGATACTTTGACTCTTTATCATTATCTAAGTTAATTATCGAAACTGTGGCCCCAAACTTTACTACAGTTCCTGATAGTTTTGATACATCAATCAGTTCAGCTTGAGCAATTATACTCTCTATTTCAGCTACTCTACCTTCAATAAAACTCTGTTTTTCACGAGCAGCATGATACTCAGCATTTTCAGAAAGATCTCCATTACTTCTAGCATCAGCAATTGCTTTTATAATAATAGGTCTTTCAACAGTTTTAAGATGCTTAAGTTCATCGAGGAGTTTTTTTTGCCCCTCTTCTGTCATTGGTATTTTTTCCATTTTTTAATACAATTTTTATTAAGTTGTAGAAAATATTGAATTTTCTTGGTTATTACAAATGAATTTTTAAATTAAAAAGAATGATGAATTTGTATAGGTTTTACAGAAATTGGCTTATTTTTTAATGTTATCAATGATTTTATTAATATTTTTGCACTTCTAAGGTTGGTATAATAGGGAACGTTAAGATCCACAGAAGTTCTTCTTATTGTGAAACTATCAATTATTGCCTGTTTGTCCTCAGTTGTATTGATTACCAAATCTATCTTATTTTCCTTAATATATTCAACCACATGGGGAGATCCTTCAGCCACTTTATTAACTAAATTTGAAGAAATTCCCTCTTTCATTAAATAGTCGTGAGTGCCTTTCGTAGAAAATAAATTATAGCCATTATCTGTGAATGATTTAGCCATCTCAGATATACTTTGCTTATCCTCATCTTTAACAGAGATGAATATATTTTCTATATCATTTAGTTTCTGACCAGCACCAATTTGACTTTTTAAATAAGCTAAATAAAAATCCTCATCAATTCCCATAACTTCACCAGTGCTTTTCATCTCTGGTCCTAGAATGACATCAGTATTTGGGAATTTGTTAAATGGAAATACAGCCTCTTTGATTGCAAAATATGGTAAAGAGCTATTATCAAACTCCTGATTTTCTTTAGATAAAGTTTTACCAACTATTAATTCAGCTGCTATTTTAATAAATGGTATTCCTATGGCCTTTGCAAGAAATGGAATGGTTCTGCTAGCTCTTGGATTTGCTTCAAGAATAAAAATCTCATTATCTTTGATAGCATATTGAATATTCATTAAACCAAGTGTCTTTAATTCAGATGCAAGAGATATACTAAATTTTTTAATATCGGATATCACTTTATCATTAAGAGAGAAGGTGGGTATACTACAAGCACTATCACCAGAGTGAATACCAGCTTCTTCAATGTGTTCCATAATACCTGCTATCATAGTATTACCTTGACTATCTCTTAATACATCAACATCAACCTCTTTTGCATTTTGAAGAAACTCATCAATTAAAATTACATTATTTTCTAATGCCCAGTAGTTTTGATCTATATAATCTTGCACATCATCTAAATTGGCCATTTTTTCCATCATTCTTCCACCCAAGACATATGAAGGTCTAAGCAGAATAGGAAACTTTAGTTTGGAAGACTTGGCAAAAAGCTCTTTTGTTCCTAAAGAAATATCACTCTTTGGTTGTTTTAAACCTACTTTACTGATTAATTTTTGAAATCTCTCCCTGTCTTCTGATATATCTATTGCTTCAAAAGAGGTGCCGAGTATCTTATAACCATACTCTTTGAGCTTGTTGGCTATTCTTAGAGGTGTTTGTCCACCAAATTGGACTATTACCCCCTCTACAACACCGGTCTCGTTTTCTTTATCAATTATATTTTTGACGTATTCAAAATCCAAAGGCTCGAAATAAAGTTTATCTGAAGTATCATAATCAGTTGAAACGGTCTCAGGATTACAATTAATCATAATTGTTTCATAGCCAAGTTTCTGAAAAGATTTTACAGCTTGGACACAACAATAATCAAATTCAATACCTTGACCTATTCTGTTAGGCCCAGAACCAAGAATGATAATCTTTTTTTTATCAACCGGTCTAGACTCGCAGCTAAATTCGTTTATTTCAGAGGCGAAAGTTGAATAAAGATAAGCAGTAGAGGAGTCGAATTCATTTCCACATGTATCTACTCTTTTAAATATCGTCTTTAAATTATTATTTTTTTGAAGAATATAAATCTTATCTATATTAATTTTTGTTAAATTACTTATGTGGTGATTTGAAAATCCAGTTTTTTTAGCTAATGTAAATAAATTTTTATCTAAGTTATTCCCTGCCTTTACTAACAACTGTTCGATATTGATAATTTCATTAATTTCTCTTAAAAAAAATAAATCTATATATGTTAACTCACTTATTTCATTTAAAGATATTTTACGTCTTATAGCTTCTGCAACTATTAATAACCTATCAGGTCTTTGTTTTGTAAGTAGATTTTTTAAATTCTCATCTTTGAGATTTAATAATTCGTGACTAATATCCAAACCAAAGTTATCAGACTCTATCGAATAGAATGCTTTCAAAAGAGACTCTTTGAAAGTTCTGCCTATAGACATAATTTCACCTACTGATTTCATAGCAGTATTTAATTCACTAGGTGTTCCCTGAAATTTTTCAAAATTAAATTTTGGAATTTTGGTTACAATATAATCAATTACTGGTTCAAAACTTGCTGGAGTTACTTTAGTTATATCATTCTCTAACTCATCTAATGTGTAGCCAACTGCTAAGAGAGCAGCTATCTTAGCAATAGGGAACCCCGTGGCCTTGGATGCTAAGGCAGATGACCTACTGACCCTAGGATTCATTTCAATAATTAAAATTCTTCCATTTTTTGGATTTACTGCAAATTGAACATTAGAACCTCCAGTCTCTACACCTATTTTTCTTAGTATTGCAATACTTTGATTCCTTAATTTTTGATATTCTTTATCTGTTAAAGTAAGTGCTGGGGCTATGGTTATACTATCGCCCGTATGTATTCCCATAGGATCTAAATTTTCTATTGAACAAACTATTATTGAATTATCTAAATTATCTCTTACTACTTCAAACTCAAACTCTTTCCAACCAATTAACGATTCTTCGACAAGAGTCTTTGATACAGGACTCAAATCAATAGCATTTTTAACTTTGGAAATAAATTCATCTTTATCGTACACAATTCCACCACCCGTCCCCCCCAGCGTGTAAAAAGGTCTTAAAATTAATGGGAAACTAACTTCACTAACCATTTTCTTAAGGTCAGACTTATCATCAACTATAATACTAAATGGTGTCTCAAGCCCAATGTCAGACATAGCTTCAGCAAATAACTTTCTATCTTCTGCTACATCAATTGATCTAGGACTAGCACCTAAGATTTTGATAGAGCTATTTTCAAAAAAACTCTCTTTATTTAGTTCTCTAATTATATTTAGAGCTGTTTGACCTCCCATTGTTGGTAAAATTGCATCAGGTTTCTCTTTATTAATTATTTTTTTTACAATTTCTTTATCAATAGGTTCAATATAAGTTTTATCTGCAAACTCAGGATCTGTCATTATAGTAGCAGGATTTGAGTTAACTAACACAACCTCATAACCTTCTTTTTTAAGAGCTTTACACGCCTGACTACCAGAGTAATCAAATTCACATGCCTGACCGATAATTATTGGACCTGAGCCAATTACCAATATTTTAGATATATCTTTTCTAGCCGGCATTTTTATCCATTAGATTTATAAATTCGTCAAAAAGATATCTACTGTCATGTGGTCCTGGACTTGATTCTGGATGATATTGTACTGAAAATAAGGGTTGATCTTTTGATTTCATCCCATCTATAGTTTTATCGAACAATGATTTGTGAGTAATTTGTAGTGAGGTTGGAAAGTTATTTTCTAGAACAACAAATCCATGATTTTGAGATGTTATTTCTACTTTGTTAGTATCTAAATTTTTCACTGGATGATTTCCTCCTCGATGACCTTTTTCCATTCGAGCTGTTGAAGCATTAAAAGCCAAGCTTAATATTTGATGACCTAGACATATACCAAATGTTGGAATTTTTTTATTTAGTAATTTAGTTAATTCAGGTTTTATATTCTCATAAACTTTTTTGGGATCACCAGGGCCATTACTTAAAAAAATACCATCAAATTTTTTATTAATTATGTCTTTAGCTTTAAAATTCATATCAAATTCCTCTATATTACAATCTCTTGAGTATAAATTTTTCTTAATATTATCCTTTGCACCAAAGTTTAAAAAAGCTATTAAGTATTTTGTTTTATTTTTTTCTTTCTCTTTGATGGTTAACTCTGATGTAAAATCTTTAATAACATCATTTTCTTCCAGAGAGAGACTTTGATCAATTTGTGCAGATATTTCTTCAATATTTTTGGTTTTAAAGTAATCCTCAGAGCATAGCATAATATTTTTTGGTCCAAAATTTCTTATAATTTTTGTTAAAGATCTCGTATCTAAATCAAAAAAAGCACAAGAATTTTGATCCATTATCCATTTTGCAAAACTAGTTTGAGCTCTCCAATTTGAACTTTGTTCAAATAATTCATTGCTTATAAGACCAGATGCATGAATTTTCCAAGACTCATAGTCTTCGTCGTTACATCCAACTATTCCTATTAATGGAAAGGTAAAGTTTATAAATTGAGATTTATACGAAGGGTCAGTTAAAATTTCTTGATAACCAGTCATACTGGTATTGAAGCAGATTTCGGCTATCTTGAAGTCTTCTTTTGATAGAAACTTACCTTTGAAAATATAATTTTTGTTATAAATTAAGTAACCGTTTTGATAATTTAATTTTATTTTATTATCTAATACGGTCATATTAAATCATGTGTATTAGTATATTATTAGAGAGGAAATTCAAATGAGTTTGGCAAAAAAAATTTCTGATGACGTTAAAAGTGCTTTAAAAGGTGGAGATAAGAAAAAACTTTCAATAGCGAGGTATATCTATTCTGAGTTGAAAAATTTTCTAATAAAAGAGAATCTAGATAGGGATGTGATCAAGTTATCTGATGAAAATGTAATCAAAATTATTAAAACCCAACTAAAACAAAAAAAAGAGTCATTAGAATTTGCCTTACAGGCAAAAATTCAAAGTAAAATCGATGACTTAGAATTTGATATTTATTACCTAAATAATTTTCTTCCCACTTTGATGGATGATGATTCCACAAGAGATATTATATTAGATCACATCAAAGAAAATAATTTAGAAAATAAAGATTTTGGTAAAATAATGGGTTTTTTGAAGCAAAATTATAATAATAAAATTGATATGAATTTAGCTTCCAAAATTATCAAACATGTTTTTAAAGAATGACAGATGATAACATAAAAGAAGTTATAAACAGAACTTCTATAGTTGAAATTATTAACTCATCAGTTCCTTTAAAGAAAAAAGGAAGTAATTATTTTGGCCTAAGTCCCTTTAAGAAGGAAAAAACACCATCATTTTCTGTTAATGAAGAAAAGAAAATATTCCATTGTTTTAGCACAGGAGAACACGGCAATGTAATTGATTTTTTGATTAAAGTGAAAGGATATAGTTTTAAAGATGCTTTGTATGAACTAGCTGATAAGGCGGGTATTGAATTAAGTTTTAAATCATCAAAATTAAATAATATTATTTACGAAATTAACTCTTTCACAAAAGACATATTTCATCAAAATTTATTAAATTCTAATAAACATTTAGATTATTTATTAAAAAAAAGAAAATTTCATATGGACACAATTCTAAGCTTTGAATTAGGATCATCATTAAATTCCTTTGATATTCAAAAAAAGCTCTTAAACAATTTTGAAATTAATAATTTAGTATCTGCTGGTATTTTCAGCAAAAATAAAAATTCTAAATTATTTTTTTCTAATAGAATTATGGTTCCCATAATCAATATGCAAAACAAAACTTTAGGTTTCGGTGGTAGAGTAATTAACGATAGTTTACCAAAGTATATAAATACAGCTGAAACTAAGATTTTTAAAAAAAAACAAATCTTATTTAATGAAAAAATACTTAATAAACAAAATAGTAAAAAAATAATTATAGTAGAGGGTTATTTTGATGTTATTAAATTAGAACAATGTGGTTTTAAAAACTGTATAGCTCCTCTGGGAACATCTATAAATCATGAGAAATTAATTGAAATAACTAAAAAAGGTTTCGAGATAATAGTATGCCTCGATGGAGATGTAGCTGGAAGAAATGCAACTATAAGATTAATGAATAATTTACTTGGTGATAAAAAATTTGAACTTGGAATTAAATTTGTATTACTTCCAAAAAATTATGATCCAGATCAATTAATAGAATCTAATATGTCTGATACATTAAGTAAACTTATAGATCAACCACTGTCTATTGAAGAACTAATTGAGAAGTATCTAGAAAAATTTAATAGAAGTACAGACATAGATAGCCAGTTTAAAGGGTCAAAAGTATTAAAAAGTTTACTTACAAATATATCTAATATTGATTTAAAAAAAATTCTTACTAAACATTTTGATAATATAAATTCAAGAAAAGTTAATCAAAAAGCTAGTGGTAATTCTAATACTCAAAATCTAGAACTTAAATTTGATTTGAAATCAAAATTTTCTGCTGCTTTGATTATATTCTTTATTGAAAATCAATCTCAAAGAGAAAGGGTTTATGATTTAATAGCAACTGCTAAATTTGAAGGTAAATTTAAAGAAATCCGAGACTTAGTTATTAAAAAAACTCTATTCAAATCAACAACTATTGAGATTTATGCAGAATTAGACTCTAAGGGATTGAATTTTGTAAAAAATTTACTATTTTCTAATGAAGTTCGAAGGCTGTGTAGATTTGCATCACCTAAATTTAGTCACGACCCTTACAATGAAATTGAAAAAACAATTAGTTTTATAAATAGTTAAAAATGGCAAAAAAAAAAGTTACAACAAAAAATCCAAAAAAAAAAATTATTAAAAAAAAAGCTGTCTTAGAAAAAAAAGCAAAAATATCAAAGACAAATAAAAAATCTGATAGTTTATCAAATTCATTAGAATTAATTTATAAAGAAAACGAAAACCAGCTTATTTCATTAATTACAAAAGAATTTGATAAAGATATATCTTCAAAAGCAAAATCATATATCAAGTCGTACTCTAAAATTGAGGACTCTATTATTACTGTAAATGATTTTTTAAACTACCTTGAAAATCATGATGAAGATCTCTTTAAATTATTCAAAGCCTATACTTCCTCAGACTCAGCTTCGTCATCTTCAAATGACGAGACAGAAGAAGAAGAAAAATCCCCTGGCGTAAAAAGTGATGATCCTGTTCGAATGTACCTAAAGGAAATGGGTAACGTTGAGTTACTTTCCAGAGAAGGTGAAATAGCAATTGCAAAAAGAATTGAGTCTGGATTGGACAGAATGATGAATTCAATTCTTGAGTGCCCAGCTTCGATAGAAATTCTCAAAAAATGGATTGACCAAGTTAAAAATAATGAAATTAATCTAAGAGAAATAGTTGACTTTGATGAATATTTTAATGAAGACAACGACCCTTATTCAAACTCTTCCAAAAGAAAAGAAATCCAGAAAATAATTAATGATAAAAAGAAAGTTTTATTAAAAGAAAAGCAGCAATTAATGAAAGATCAAGGGATAGAAATAGATAAAGAAAAACTTCAAGAAACATCAAATGAGGAAGATATTGAAAATGAGAGCTTTTCTATTTCTATAATTGAGGAATTTTATAAACCTGAAATCTTAAAAAAATTAGATAGAGTTTTAGTGCTTTCTGAAAACATAACTAAAATTAAAAAAAATAAGAATATTGCTAAAATTTCTGATTTAAAATCATTAAAAGAACTTAAAAAATATCAGGATGAGATACTTAATTACTTTAATGAAATAAAAATTAAGCCTTATAAGTTAGAAGAGATAATTACCCATCTTTATTCAATTAACAAGGAGATACAGTCAAAAGAGATCTCTTTACTAACTTTGGCTACACAAAATAAAATAGGTAGAGACGTCTTTTTAAAACACCATAATTTAAAAGACACCTATACACTGTACCAAAAACATATGATTTCTGCAGATGACTCTTTTAAAGCTCTATTTCAAAAAAATAGTGATAAATTAAAAGCAATTTATAAAGAAGTCCTAAGTCTATCTAAAATAGCAAATCAAAATACAATCGAATTCAAGGAGAAGGTCAGAGAAATACAATCTGGCCAAAGAACTGCTAATCAAGCTAAAAAAGAAATGATTGAGGCTAATTTACGCTTAGTAATTTCAATTGCAAAAAAATATACAAATAGGGGCCTTCAGTTTTTAGACCTTATTCAAGAGGGAAATATAGGCTTAATGAAAGCAGTCGATAAATTTGAATATAGAAGAGGTTATAAATTCTCTACTTATGCAACATGGTGGATCAGACAGGCAATTACTAGATCTATCGCAGATCAAGCGAGAACTATTCGTATACCAGTGCATATGATCGAAACAATAAATAAAATTGTTAGATCAAGTAGACAATTAATTCTTGAGCTGGGAAGAGAACCTACACCAGAAGAATTATCTGTTAGACTTAAAATGCCAATTGAAAAAGTTAGAAAAGTTTTAAAAATAGCAAAAGAACCAGTTAGTTTAGAGACACCAATAGGTGATGATGATGATAGCTTTCTTGGTGATTTTATCGAGGATAAGAATGCAGTTATCCCTGAAGATGCAGTAATGCAATTAAATCTTAGAGAGACTACAACCAAAATACTTTCTACGTTGACACCTAGAGAGGAAAGAGTTTTGAGGATGAGATTTGGTATAGGAATGTCATCTGACCACACTTTAGAAGAAGTAGGTCAGCAATTTAGTGTTACCAGAGAAAGAATTAGACAAATTGAGGCAAAAGCATTGAGAAAGCTAAAACACCCGATAAGATCTAAAAAACTTAAGTCTTTTATGGACTCTTAAAAATTATCGTTAATTAAAATTCTTGTTTTTTTTTCATAAGATTATAATAGTAACAATTCTAATCATGGGCCTGTAGTTCAGTTGGTTAGAACGCGGTGCTCATAACGCCGTTGTCGCAGGTTCGAGTCCTGCCGGGCCCACCAAGGTAAAAAATTATTTTATATTTTTTGTATTTCGATTATTAAAGCTTCTAAACTCTCTCTATTTTTTCTCAATATTTTATTAAATTCTGATTTTTTTGTTACAAAATAAGATGTATTCTCAACTATGACATCTATGATTTTAAATGATGATCCAGTATCTATAACTTTCCAATAGAGATTAGCAGAGGATTTATTATCAGAAATTATTGATTTAACTATGTAAATATTATCTTTTATATCAACATCTTTAAGTATTATTGAACTTGAAGAATTTGATTTGGCTAATTTGTAGATAGTCTTTATCAAATAATCTGTAAAAACATCCAAATATAATGATAATTCATTTTTGGAGCTTTTATTAATTATTTTCTCTCCAACAAGGCCATATGCTATTGACTTAATAGCAAAATTTTTGTTTATGAAATACTTATAATTTTCGTAATTTTCATTTTCAGTTCCCTCATTATTATTAATTATTTCTAAGAACTGATCAGACTCCTTTTTAAACCATTCTGAAACTTCCGAGGCTTGAAGGTTAGAAAAAGAAAAAATAATACTTAATAGAATTACTAAAGTTCTCATGAAGTAAAGTAAATATGGTTTAACAAACTATTCAATATAAATTTTTGGTACAGGTAAGTTTTGTATATATTCCTCTTCAAGTTGAGCATTTCTGTTTTGATAATAAATAGATTTTATCATTTCATATCTATCTGAGGAAGCGTCTCTTACTTTATCTAATTGATCATCTAATTCAACTCTCTCATTCAATCCATTTCCTATTGCTACATATTCTCTATTAGGAACACTATTTGAAATTGGATCCACAAAATATTCAACTACATCTCCACTAAAATCTCTTAGATTGCTTGGACCTATAATTGGTACAACTATATAAGGACCACTTGATACACCGCTTTTTGCAAGTGTAATTCCAAAATCTGTCTCATTTTTTTCCATTCCTATTCTTGAAGCTACGTCGATAGCACCTAAGCTAGTTATAGTATTAATTGTAAATCTTCCCAATGAATTGAGTGATTTATAAAATTCTCCTTGAAAAATAAAAGATACAGACCTTATTGGTTCCTTTAAATTACTAAAAAAATTTGATACTCCTTTTTCTACTGGCTCTGGGGCTATAAATCTATAAGTTTTGACAATTGGCCTAATAGCAATATCATCAATAAAAAAATTAAAATTTAAAATTGCTCTGTTTATTGGCTCTATTGGATCATATATTTCATCGTACGAAATTCCTGTTACAGTTTCACCCTCATTAGAGTGAGAGAGTGGTATTTGTAAAAAAGTTACAAATGTCACAAAAAGAATTACTTTAAAATGTTTTTTCATTACGTAAAATCTAAATTCATTATATTACAATCAATTTATGGATCTTAGTAAATTAAATAAAGAACAAAAAATAGCAGTTGAGCATAAAAATGGACCACTTTTGGTACTTTCAGGAGCTGGAACAGGAAAAACTAGAGTTTTAACATCTAGATTTGTTTATATAGTTAAAAATTTAAATGTTAATTTTAATAAAATTATAGCTGTTACCTTCACAAATAAGGCTGCTAATGAAATTAAAGAAAGAGTAAAAAATGAACTCCAGAGTAATATTGATACTCCATGGGTAGGTACTTTCCACTCCATATTTGCAAAATTTTTAAGGAAGCATTCAGGTTTAGTAAATTTAAAATCAAATTTTACAATATTAGACATCGAAGACCAAAAAAAACTTTTAAGACAAGTTTTAGAGTACTGTAAAATTGATAAAGAAATAAGTGAAGCCATATATCATAACGAAATTCAAAATTTAAAAGATAATAAAATTCTTTTTAATGAAAATAAAAAGATCTCTAAATTTTCATCTATTGAAAGATTAGATGACATATATTCTTATTATCAACAAAGATTAATCGAAATAAATGCTGTAGATTTTGGTGATATTCTTTTACATAGTTATCACATACTTTCTAATAATCCTGATATTAAAAAATCTTACCAAAATTTCATTGAACATATTTTAATTGATGAGTTTCAAGATACAAACTTAATTCAATATGATTTAATTAAATTAATTTTAAATTCAGATAAAAATTTATTTTGTGTTGGAGACGACGATCAATCAATTTATGCATGGCGTGGAGCAAATATTGAAAATATTATTAATTTTCCAAAGGAGTTTAAATCTTCTGTAGTTCGTCTAACAAAAAATTATCGCTCAAATAGCTCAATTTTAGAAGCAGCAGCATGCATAATAAGCAACAATAAAAATAGATTAGGCAAAGACTTAGTTAGTTTTAATGAAAAAATACCTGAACAAAAAATTAATTTAAATTCATTTTATTCTCAAGAGGAGGAGTCATTATGGATATCTGATAACATATCTAAAAAGTTTCAGGAAAATAATACTATCGGTATTTTAGTCAGACTGACAGCCCAAATGAGAAGTATTGAAGATAAGTTAATAAAATACGCTCTGCCATATGAAATTATTGGTGGGCCAAGATTTTTTGAGAGAAAAGAAATCAAAGATATCTTGGCATATTTAAAACTAGCAAATAGTTATAGTGACGATCTTTCTTTTGAAAGAGTAATTAATTTACCTAAAAGAGGTATAGGAGACCAATCAGTTAAATTAATTATTAACAACGCGAGAGAAAATAAAATTTCTTTTTTTGAGTCTTTAGAAGTTTTATCTAACGAAAATAACTTACCCGGAGCGCTTATAGTTAAAACTAAACCATTTATTGATATTATAAAAAAAACATCTGATCTCATAAAGAAAACCACTTTAGAAGATATAGGTATCTTTATTATTGAGGAGTCAGGTTATTTAAAAATGCTTGAAAATGAGAAAAATAAATTGAAACAAGTAGAAAATGAGTCGCGAATAGACAATTTAAAAGAATTTGTAAATGCTTTATCTGAATTTGAAAATTTAGATGATTTCTTAGAACATGTTGGTTTGGTAAACGAAAATCAAAAAAAAACACATTCAAATTCTGTCAAACTAATGACTTTGCATGCTGCTAAAGGTTTAGAGTTTGATCACGTATATTTACCTGGCTGGGAGGAGGGTATCTTTCCAAGTTCTCGAGCATTAGAGCAAAATTCTTCAAAATCTCTTGAGGAAGAGAGACGACTTGCTTATGTAGGAATTACTAGAGCAAAGTTTGATTTAAACTTAAGTTATGCTACTTCAAGATATACATATGGAATGAATAATTACTCATTACCATCAAGATTTTTGAATGAAATTTCAAAAATTGATAAAAATACAAATAACTTAATTGATGAACATTCCCCGTCTAACTTAGAAAAAAAGATTACTTCTGATAATGTTCAATTGAGTCCTGGTAAAAAAAGGATGCTAGAATTTTTAAATAAAAATAGTAAATGAAATCTCAGCCTATAAATAAATTTTTAAAAGATAATAAAATAGATTTTTACCTTATAACAAATAATGATTTACATCTAAATGAAAGTCCAAATTTAGATTTAAAAGACATATATAAATTACTTAAATTTGATTGTACTAGGGGATATATACTTTTCTTTATAAACAAATTAATTTTTTTTACTGACTCTCGTTATACCTTAGCAGCAAAAAAATTTTTCAAGAATAATTGTGAAATTTACGATTTAAGTGAAACTTCTATTGTTGATTATCTTTTATCGCAAAACAAAAATTTATCAGGCATTTTAGACTCAAAGTTAATTTCAATTAAAGAATTTAGAGAAATTAACTCTAAGTTAGAGAAAAATAAAATAATAATTACCCCCCAATCTAAAAACTTTTTCTTAAAGAATTATTATCCAAATTTTAATATTTCTTACCCATTGAGTATGCCAAAATATTTGATACCAAGACCTTTCATTAAAAATTTAAAATGGATCAAAAGTAAACTTAAAACTGATGGAATACTTATTTGGAATAATGCCCAAGTTGCATATTTGCTTAACCTAAGGTCTTTTGAGCTTTGGAATTCTACAAAGCCGTTTGCAGGTTTATTTATTCCTAAAAAAAATATTAATCCTATTTTAATAACAAATCATTTAAGTTTAAAAAAAGTAAGTAAAATAAGTAAAAGTTTTCATATTTTTAAAGAAGAAAAATTTATTAAATATCTTAAATCATCAAAACTAAAAAATATTGAGACTTCTTATGAATTCTTAAATCTAAATATGTACATGCGATTATCTAATTTTCTAAATGTATCTGAGACCAAAATTAATTTATCTAAATACATGGGTATTAAAACATCTAAAGAAATAAAAAATATAGAGTCTTGCCATATTGAAGATGGTTTAGCTGTTCTTAAATTTATTATTGAATTAAAACAAAAAAAAATTAATCCAAAAAATGAATATGAGGTTTCAGAAACTTTATACAATAAAAGAAAAGAGGGTATTAATTTTTTTAGAAATTCTTTTGATTATATTAGTGCATTTGACTCGAATGCTGCCATTGTTCATTACAAACCACTCCCTGAGAAATCTTTATCATCAAAAAACAGAAATATATTATTAATTGATTCTGGCGCTCAATATTTAGAAGGAACTACAGATATTACAAGAGTAATTAAAATTGGAGCTAAAAATCTTTCAAGAATTAAATTTTCATATACTTATTTGTTAAAGTCTTTAATCAGAATAGAAAACAAAATATTTCCAAGAAATATTAGAACATCAGAAATAGATTCATTTATAAGAAAATATCTATCTAAATTCAATATAACTTATAATCATGGGACTGGACACGGTGTGGGTAATTTTGGCGATGTACATGAAAAATATCCTATTATTTCCTCAAGATCTAACGATATTTTAGTTAAGAATGCTTTATTTTCCATTGAACCAGGTTACTACGTTGAAGGTCAATTTGGTTTAAGAATAGAAAACTTATATTTAACTAAAAATATAAATAATAGTTTAAAACTAAAAAATGTTACATTAGTACCTTACGATTTGGATTTAGTTAATTTTGAGTTAATCACAAACTTTGAGAGAAATTATATTAAAAAATATCACAGGGAAATTTATAAAACTTTTAAACCAAGATTGAGTGATAATTATAGAGATTATTTTATAAAAAATTTAATTAATAAGATTTAAAAAATCTTTCTCATTTAAAATATTAATATTTAAATCATTAGCTTTTTTTAATTTAGAGCCAGATTTTTCTCCATATACAAGTATATCTAAATTTTTTGAAACGTTTGAGGCAATTTTATATCCTTTTTTTTTTGCTAATTCTTTTGCCCTATCACGTGACATTTTTTTAAGAGTTCCGGTAAATAAAATACTTTTGTTAAGACTTTCATAATTACGTTCAATTTCCTCAATTTTAATTATATCAAGGATTGTAAATGACTCTTTAAGATTATCCTCATTAGAAAAGTAATTAATAAATGAATTGATTGCTTTTTCACCTAGTCCATCAATATTTTCAAGTTGTTCTCTTAGTTTTTTTGATTTAATGAAATTTTTAAATCTACTTTTATTTTTAAAATTTAAAGATATAAGCTCAGAATTATTTTCACCTAAATACCTTAAACCAAGAGAAAATAAATATCTTGATAAAGAAGTAATCTTTGATTTGTTTATGGATTCAATAAGATTTAAAAAGGATTTTTCACCAAATCCATCTAGTTTAATAATTTTATCTTTATGATTTTCTAATTCGTATATATCATGTTTTTCAGAAATTAAATTAAGACTAACAAATTTTTCAATCAATTTCTCACCAAGTCCGTCTATGTTCATTGCCTTCCTAGATACAAAATGCTTTAAAGTTTCCAAGTTTTGATATTTACATTGATTTTTTCCTACACTACACCTTTGTACTGCCTCACCTTTGATTTTTATTATTTTATTTCCACATAAACATTTTTTTGGAATGTTAAATTTTTTATTTGAAATTTTCCTTTTCTCGATATCAACTTTTGAAACATAGGGAATTACATCTCCAGCTCTTTTTACCCAAACAAAATCATCAATCCTTATATCTTTTCTAATAATTTCATCAAAATTATGAAGAGTAGCATTTGATACTATTACCCCTCCAATATTAATTGGCTTTAATCTAGCTACAGGTGTAATAGCCCCTGTCCTTCCTATTTGTAGTTCTATTTTTTTAACTTGAGTTAATGCTTCTTCAGAACTAAATTTAGCTGCTATTGCCCATCTAGGAAATTTATTGGTATTTCCTAACATTCTCTGAAAATCCAAGCCACTAATTTTGATTACCATTCCATCAATATCAAAGTTAATTAAGGATCTCTTTTTCTCAATCTCTGATATGTAAGTATAAATATTATTTAAACTATTGTATTTCCTTGCATAGCCAGTTTGATCAAAATTATTTTTTCTGCAAAAAATTAAAAATTCTTCAAAGGTTAAAAACTCTTGTTCATAAGATAGTTTACCATATCCATGTGGTATAAATCTTAAAGGTCGATCTTTTGCGATTTTACTATTAATTTGACGAAGAGATCCTGAGGCGGCATTTCTAGGATTTGAAAACTGATTTTTTTTTTCAAATTTATTATTTAACTTTTCAAAATCATCTCTCAAAAAAAATACTTCACCTCTGATCTCTATTAGGTCAGACTTACAATTTTTTAAAACTTTAGGTATACCTTTAATACCTAAAACATTTTCTGTGATCTCTTCTCCAATTATTCCATCACCTCTTGTAATTGCTTTAAATAATTTATTATTTTTATATATGATAGATAGAGAGACCCCATCTATTTTACAATCTACATTAAATATATAATCTGAATTTTTTTTTTTTAAAAAATTTGTTGCTTTATTAAAGAAATCCTCTGAGTCACTTAAACTAAAACTATTTGATAAAGATAGCATAGGTTCATAGTGTCTGAACTTCGCAAATTTGTTAGAGGGTGAAGCGCCTATACCTAGATTGTCTAATCTTCTTAACTCAGGATTATTAGATAATAAATAATCATACTTTTTCTTTAGATTATCATAATTCGAGTCATCAATTGATGGATTTGAGTTGTAATATTCATTATTATATTTTTTTAATTTATCTCTTAGTTTAATAAAACTATTTTTTGTAATCATTTTTTTAATTTTGAAGTAAATCTGAAGCTACTTTTTTAGCAGTCTCAGTGATTTTAGTTCCACTTATTAAACTTGCTATTTCATTAACTCTTGACTCATTATTTAACTCAAAAATTTCACTTGTCATCTCATTATTTCTAATGACTTTCTCAATTTTCCAATGCTTGTCTGCTTTTGAAGCAACTTGAGGTGAATGTGTTATGGCTATAACTTGATTTTTTTTTGATATATTATTGATTTTCTCAGAGACATTAGTCGCAATTTTGCCACTCAAACCACTATCTACTTCATCAAAAATAAGAGTAAGATCCTTATCATTATTAGCTGATAATGATTTAATTATCAAAAGTAACCGAGATAATTCTCCCCCAGAGGCTACTTTTTTTATCGAGCTAAAATCAGAATTTTTATTTGTTCTAAATAAAACATCTAGTTCATCATATCCTTGAGAATTGTAATCGTTTTCATCTTTTTCTGAAAACTTAAAAATAATTTGACCTTGTTCTATATTTACAATTGGTAATTCTTTATTTATCTTTTCAGATATTTTTTTTGACTCTTTTTTTCTAAAATTAGATATTTTTAAAGCCTCTTCTTTATAATTATTAAGATCATTAGTATATTTATTAAAAAGAATTTTTTTTTCTTTATCAAAATTTTCAAGTGAATCGATTTCAGTTAATATTTCTTCTCTAATAGAAAACAAATTTTCAGGATTTACCTCAAAAAACTTTGAGAGTTGTTGATATTGATAAATCTTTTCGTCAATTTCGTCAAAATCAATTTCATCGTAATCTACAGAATTAAATTTATTTTCTAACTCATTCATTAATTCATTTATGTCCAATATTAAAGAGGCAAATTTTTGTGAAATATCCGAGTGCTCTTGATTTATATCTACTAATTTAAAAAGATTTTTTTCTATTGTGTTTAAGTTATCATTTGAGTTATAAATTGATATTGATTTTTTTATTTCATATGAAATTTCACTATATTTTTTAATATTTTTATTTAAATTTCTTTTGTTAAGAAGTTCTTCATATTCATTTGCAATTGGATTCAATATTTTAATTTTATTATTTTTGTTTTTTAATATTTCTAGTTTCTCATTTATATTTTTTTCATTGTCCAAATGGGTTTTATAAATATTTTTTGAGTCTTTTAGTTTTTTGAAATTAGATTTTAAATTATCTGTTTTTATACCACCTATATTATCAATAAATTTAAGGAAATATTTGTTATTAAATAATTCTTGTTGCTCAAAATTCTCTTGAAATTCGATAACATTTTTTAAAATCCTTTTTATGTTGTTGAGAGGTTTCATTTCACCATTAATTAATAATTTTGATTTTTGATTTGAGTCTATGAATCTTTCTACAATCAAATAATCATCCTCAATAAAAAGGTTGAGTTCATCTAGATTTTTTTTAATCAAACTATTAATTTCAAATACTGCTTTGATCGATGAAATTTCATTTTCTTTTAAGTTCAGTCTAGTTTGGTTTTTTCCACCAAGAGCTAATTTTAACCCTTCTATAATAATGGACTTACCAGCACCTGTTTCTCCAGTAAATGCATTAAAACCATTAATGAAGTTAATAGATATTTTTTTTATTAATAAAAAATTTTTAATTTCCAGTAAAACTAACATTATAATTAATTTATAGGTTGAATTGAACTATTTTTAGAATTTCTTTCCCCATCTTCTCTCAATAACTTTATTGGATTAAATTTTTCAAACCATTTTTCATTATCAATTATATCATCTAATCCATTAATTAAATTATAAGATTTTTTATACCAATTACTTTTGGGAAAATTGTATGCTAGTATAGATGCATAATTTTTCGCTAACTCATATTCTTCTAATGTATAATATATTTTTGTTATCAAGAACAATGTTTCTTCGATTAAGATACTAGAACTATGATCACTATAAATATCTAGTAAATATACTAAAGCACCATTAGTATTACCTTTATCTAAATAAAATTTTGCAATACTTATCTTCTCCGCAGCTAAATTGTTATTTATGACTTTAATTTTTGTAAGAATATCAATTTCATATTTACTATTGGGAAAAGCATTTAATATAAAATTAAATTTATTTAATGCCATATCAGTATTTTCTTGGCTGTATTCAGATTTTTTCATTAGTACATAAAATGTCATAGCTTCTAAATAATTAGCATAGACAATATCTTTACTACCTGGGTAATAGTTTTTATACATTTCTGCTATAGCTCTAGTTTTCTCATAATCTTTGTTCAAAAAATAAATGTAAGCAGTTACCAACATACTTTTTTTTGCATAAGGACTGCTGGGATAGAGTACTTCAATTTTATCTAATTCAATTAATGCCAATTCAAGTTGATTAGATATAATGTAATTATTAGCAAAATTAAATAATTCATAATCTTTATATTTATTATTTTCATAAAGACTTTGATCATTTTTGTATTCATCATTATCATTAGATGAACAAGAAATTATAAACAAAAATAAAAGAATAAGAATCGTACTTTTCACAAATGAATTATAGCCCCAGAAAAAAAAATAAAATAGTCAAATTTATAGTCTTACACTACACTGGTATGAAAACTCTTAAATTAGCTTATAAAAAATTATCACATAAAAGTTCAAATGTAAGTGCACACTATTTGATATCAAGTAAGGGCACTATCTTTAATTTATTATGTCCAAAATATAAAGCTTGGCATGCAGGTAAATCAAAATGGAACAATATAGAAAATATTAATGATTATTCAATTGGTATTGAACTTGAAAATAAAGGCCATTATTTTGGATATTCAAATTTTTCTAAAAAACAATATAGCTCATTAAAAAAGTTGATTATTTTTTTAAAAAAAAATTTTTATATCATAGATAAAGATATAATTTTTCATTCAGATATAGCTCCCAATAGAAAACAAGATCCTGGTGAGAAGTTTTTTATAAATAAAATTGGAGTCAATAGATTTAATAAAAAAAATATAAAAAAAAAATATAATTTAGATGAAATGTTAAATTTATATGGTTTCCATACTTCATATATTAAAAATTATAAAAAATATTGTATTAAGGCCGTTAAAAGATCATTAAACTATAAAGATATAAATTTTTCTGAGTCTAAAAAATTTTTAAAAGATTTTTATAATTTATTATTTAACTAATTTATGTATTATACCTACGGGTAGCGTGCAGTCGCTTTGTTTTACAAAGAGGAAAGTCTGAGCTCGCGTAGAAAGTGATAACGGATAACATCCGTCGAGGGTAACCTTAGGGAAAGTGCAGCAGAAACAAACCGCCATAAGGTAAGGGTGAAAAGGTGAGGTAAGAGCTTACCGGATACATAAAAAGTATCGCAATATGCAAACCCTATCACGAGTAAGATCAAATAGAGGCTTAAACTATTTCTACAGTTGGTCTGGGTTGATCGCTAGAATTAACTAGTAATAGTTAATCTAGATAAATGACTGCAATTTTTTTTAATACAGAACTCAGCTTATAGCTACCCAATTCTATTTACTATTTACTATAAATCCCATATAATCCCATAAAATACCATGTTAATGTTTTTATCATCTTTTTATGGAATTATAGACTCAAAAAATAGAATTGCTATTCCATCATCTTTTAGATCAACAATTAACAGCTCTAAGGAAAAAACATATTTATTTAAAAGTTTAAAATATGAGTGCTTGGAGGTGCACTTATCTTCCAAAATTAATTCATTGATTAAAAGTTTTGACGAAAAAGATTTTTTTTCAAAAAAAAATGATCATTTTAAAACAGCTATATTGTCTGATCTAGAAGAAATAAATATTGATAAAGAGGGGCGGTTTATAGTAAAAGAACAACTTCAAAAATTTTCTAAATTATCTAAACAAATAATTTTTATTGGTAAGGGTAATCATTTTGAAATTTGGGAAAAGAAATTAGGAGAAATTCATAAAAAAATTTCCAGAGCAAAATTTAAATGATCAGAGATCAACATATACCTATAATGAAAAATGAAATTTTATCATTTATTAATACAAAAAAAAATCTTTCTATCTTAGATTGTACATTCGGGGGAGGGGGCCATTCTAAAAAATTTTTAGAAAATGGACATTTTGTAACTGCTATTGACCAAGATGATAATTCTTTATTTATTGCCAACCAATTAAAAAAAAACTTTCCTAATATATTTTTTTATAAAAATAACTTTAAAAATTTAGATCTATTAGATTTAAATACAAAAAAATTTAACTTCATTTTATTAGATCTTGGGTTTTCATCTATTCAGTTAGACGATAATGATATTGGACTATCTTTCAAAATAAATTCTGATTTAAATATGAATTATTTAGGTGGTGATTTAAATGCATATAAAATAATCAATTACTACAATATAGACGAACTCAAAAGAGTTTTTCATGTGTATGGTGAAATTAATCAAGCTGAAAAGTTAGCTAAATATATCATAAATAAGAGATCTATAAAAAAAATTGACACTAACTTCGAATTCATAGAGGTTTTGCGAGAAAGTGGTGTTAATTTTAGATCAAAAAAAATACACTTTGCAACTCAAGCATTTCAAGCATTAAGAATTGAGTCTAATAATGAACTAGAAAATCTAGAAATATTCTTAAAAAAAGTACATGATTTTTTAGATATTAATGCATATTTAGCAATAATTTCCTTTCATAGTTTAGAAGATCGATTAGTAAAAAATTATTTCAGAGATAATAAAGTTAAGAAAAACAATAACTTTCAAAATAATAAAGATTGGGGCTTTGAAATACTTACAAAAAAACCATTAACTCCATCAAAATTAGAATTAATTGAAAACAATAGGTCTAGATCTGCAAAATTGAGAGTTGGAAGGTTTATAAATTGATAAATCATATTTCTAAATTTTTAATATTATTTATATTTATTATTTTATTTTTAAGTTTTAAAAATCAAACTAAGATAACCGAAAATGATCTGAAATATTTCATAATAAATTATAACAAAGATTATCAAAACTACATAAATAAAGAAATACTTCTCACAAAAGAAATTAATCAATTACAAATAAATAAATTAAATAATTATGATTATGCAGAAAATAAAAAAATTATTAAGTTTGACAGAAATGAATTTGATGACTTTACAATAATAAAGGTCAATTATGTTCAATCTAAGTAATGAGACAGATTATAAACTACTATCTAAAACAAAAAACTATTACAATTTTTTTATTTTTACTATTTTATTCCTTTTTATTGCCATTTTTACACGACTAATTTTTTTAAGTCTTGATAATAGTAATAGTTATTTATCAAGTGTAAGAGTTTCAAGTCTTAATGCATTACCCTCTATTTATGATTATAATAAAAATACTTTAGCATACTCTGATTATAATTATTCGGTTAAAAATATAAAAGATAAAGTTAAATATTTAAAAAGAAATGTCCCACTTAATAATATCTTAGAGTTAATATATAAAGGTGATCCTTATATTAAATATGAAAAAATTCTTACTAGGAAATATCCATACAGTTCTATTGTAAATAATATGATTGGACATACAAATATTGATCATCAAGGTGTATCTTTAATAGAAAAGTATATAGATAAAAATAATAACGATGTTGATTTATCTTTAGATATTCGAGTGCAAAAAAAAATATATGAATCTTTGTATAATGATACCAAAAATTTAAATCCAGATTATGCTATGAATGTTTTAGTTGATTTAAGTAGTGAAGAAATTGTCAGTAATGTTTTTTTAGATAACAGAGAATTTAATAGATTTGATCAAACTTTATTACCTTTGAAGGATTTAAAATTTGATTTTGGATCAGTCTTTAAAACATTTACAGTTTATTCTGCTTTAAAAAATCAAAAAATAAAACTAAATGAATATTTTGATGTCGATCAACCTGTATATATTGGAAATAAATTAATTAATGACTTTCCAAGAAATAGTAAAATTCCTATGCAAGTTGCAGATATTTTAAAAAAATCCTCAAATAGGGGAGCAATCTTAATAAGAAGAAATTTAGATTGTCAAAATGAATTTAAATTTGATTTAGATCAAATAGGTCTTTTAAAATCAACTAAAATTGGTTTTGGGATGAAATCTGTTGAACCAACTATTAATAATTTTAGGGGGAGTTATTGTGATAACATTCCCTTTGGCTACGGTTTATCAATTTCTCCAATACAATTGATCAATGCATATGGAAAAATAATTACTGGTAGAGACAATTTCGAGGCTTCTTTTGAAAAAAATGAAAAACAAAAGGAGAACAAATATAATAAAATTTCAAATACTATTAATAATCTATTATTTTATGCAAATGAGACTAATAACGATCTATATAAAAACTTTTTAGTAGCAGGTAAAACTGGAACTGCAGATCAAACTATCTCAAACAATGAAAAATTTCAAAACGTTACTTATATAAGTTTCTTTCCATACAACAATCCAAAATATTTAAATTTTACGTTTATGCAAAACCCAAAAGAGAAATATGGTAAATTCATGACAGCTGGTAATACAGTTAAACCAACTTTTTATAATCTTCTAAAAGAGATTTATATGTACCTAGACTTATCTATAATTAATACTAAAAGCACAGATATTTAATGAATTTAGATGAATTAAAAGATAAGGGATATAGAATTGTTACTAACTGGCAAGAATGTAATAAGAAGTCTATTTTTCTACTTAATAGTAATAATAATAGTAAATTTATTAATTATAAAAAATTAGCAATAAAAAAAAATTGTAAATTTATTATTTGTAATATTAAATTCAAAAAAGATATTAAACAAAACCTAATCAATTATTTTTTTTATAAAAATCAAAAAGATTTACAGAATATTGCTAAAATTTTTTATAATACTAATAATCTTAAAATTATTTTTGTGACCGGTACAAATGGTAAAACTTCAATTGCATACGGTGCAAACAAATTGTTTAACATCAACTCGATAAAGTCCTGTTACATTGGTACATTAGGTTTCTATATCAATTCAAAAAAAATAAAAAAACTAAATAATACTACACCTTCATATTTTGAAATACTCAATTTACTTCAAATTGCAAATGACAACTATGTAAAATTTGTTTTTATAGAAGTTTCTAGTATTGGTTATAGTTCAGGAAGGATTGGAAATTTAATGTATAACTATGCCATCCTAACTAACTTAGAGTCAGATCATTTAGATTATCATAAAAATATTAAAAATTATCATTTAGCCAAAGTAAATTTAATAAAAAATCATAAACTAAAAAACTCAATTTTATTTATACAAGACGATAAATTAAAAAATAAATTTAAAAGTTTTAAAAGTAAATTATTTACTCAAGGTAAATTTTTATCTAACCATAAAATATCTGTTACCCGAAAAAAAAATGACAAATTTCAAATATCTACAAATAATTTTTTATTTAATATTAGTTCTTTTAATAACTTTATGGCTAAAAATATAATTACTATATTGATGATTTATCATAATATCACAAAACAATTCCCATCAAATATAAGTAATTCTTTATTTCCACCTGGTAGATCTGAAATCATTTTTAACAAAAAAAACAAAGTGATAATTATTGATTATGCTCATTCAAAAGATGCTTATGAAAATTTGTTAAAAGAACTGCCTTCAAATAAAAATATAATAATTGTATATGGCTGTGGAGGAGATAGAGATAAAACCAAAAGAACACAAATAGCCAAAGTTATTTCAAAGTACACAAACTTACAGATTATAACTGATGATAACCCAAGAAGAGAAGATCCAGCAATGATTAGAAAAACTTTGATAGAACATTCCTTTAATCCAATTGAGGTACCTAATAGAAGAAAGGCTATTAAAATTGGTATAAGTTATATTAAAAAAAATGAAGGTATTTTGATAATTGCTGGTAAAGGCCATGAGGACACACAAACCTATAAAGATAAAAATTATATTTTTAATGATAGAGTAATTTCATCTAATTATGCAAAAAATCTATAAAATTATTTATGATTTAAAATCAAAATATAATAGCAACATAGTTTTTGATACAAGACTTATAAAAGAGAATGATATTTTTATAAGTTTAAAAACAGATAAAAACGACGGCAACTTATATTATAAAGATGCTCTCAAAAAAAAAGCATCTCTTGTAATTGTTAACGTAAAGACAAATAATTCCAAATTATTGTATGTTAAAGACTCTCAGTTATTTATAATAAAATTTTGCAAATATATATTAAACAATTACAAAGGTAAAATTATCGCTATTACTGGTTCTGTTGGAAAAACAACATTTAAAGAGAATATTTATCATATTTTAAAAAATAATAATTTTAAGACATACAGATCATATAAAAATTACAATAATATTCAGGGTTTGCAATTTTCTATTATGAATATGCATTTAAACACTGATTACTCTGTATTCGAATTAGGCATTAATATCTCTAATGAAATGACTAAATTAATTAAAACTTTACAACCACATTATTGCTTAGTCACAGGTATTGAAAATTCTCACATTGGAAATTTTAGAAATTTTAATCACTTAATTGATAACAAATTAAAAATATTTAAGTCAAAAAGACTTATAAGTGGTTTAATTAATTATAATTACAACTCTCATTATATTGAGAGCAAAATTGACTCAAATGTTCACCTCATAAATGTTGATAATTTAAAAAAACATATTCTAAAAAGAAAAAAAAAATATGTAGTAAATTTTATACTAAATAAAAATCGATATTCTATCGAGTCATTTAGAGGAACTTTTTGTATAAATATAGCTATAATTTCATTTTTGTTTTTAAAGACATTTGTGAAGAAAATTAATTTAAATATATTTTTTTATGAGGAATCTATAATTAATTCTAGGGGGAATGAAGTCCTAACTTATATAAAGAACAAAAAAGTTATATTCTTCGACCATAGCTATAATGCCAGCCCATATTCACTTAATAAGCAAATTCTAATATTTAATCAGAGGAATATAAAACAAAAAGTTTATATATTGGGAGCAATGAAGGAATTAGGAGTGCAGTCAGATTTTTTTCACCTACAAATAATAGAATTGGTAACAAATTTAAATCTAAAAAAAATAATTTTCATTGGTGAAGAATTCTATAAATTTAAAAAAAAATCAAATAACTTTAATTTTTATAAGAGCTATATGCCAGCTATTAAATATTTAAATAAAGAATTTGATAGTATAAAGAATGTATTTGTTATGGGGTCAAGATCAAATCAACTAGATAGGCTAATAAAACAATATGTTAAGTGACTTATTATACTCACTAAAAGAGACAGAATTTTTCTTTAATTTGTTTGGTTATATTTCCTTTAGATCAGGTTTATCTTTAGTTACTTCATTTTTTATAGTTATAATTTTAATGCCTCACTGGATTAGATTTCAAAAGAGTATTTTTCCAAGTGGGCAACCTATTCGAAATGACGGCCCAGATACACATTATCATAAAAAAGGAACTCCAACATTAGGTGGAGTGCTAATACTGTTTGCAATTATTTTAAGCTCAATATTATGGACCTCAAATTTCTCAAGTTTTAATTACATATTAATCCTGACTTTAACACTATTTGGTCTTATTGGCTTAGTTGATGATTTTCAAAAAGTTAAACTAGGAAAGGGTATATCTTCTAAAACTAAATTCTTAAGTCAGTTATTAGCTACATTAATTATTTATCTTACAATTAAATATAATGGATTTGATTTAAACAAATTTAGTATTCCTTTTTTAAAAGATGCTTCAATTGAACTTGGTTATTTATATTTTGTATTAATCTTATTTATTGTTGTTGGCTCAACGAATGCAACTAATTTAACAGATGGTTTGGATGGATTAGTCTCTATGCCTTTGATATTTGTCTTCCTAACATTTGCTATATTTGCATATGTATTAGGAAATATAAATTTTTCTGACTATCTTTTAGTAAATTATATGAAAGGCTCGGGCGAGATAGTAATTTTTTGTACTGCAGCAATTGGTTCTTTACTTGGTTTTTTATGGTTTAATTCTAGCCCCGCTTCTATTTTCATGGGAGATACAGGATCTCAATCTTTAGGAGCTTCATTAGCCGTAACTTCAATTTTACTAAAACAGGAAATAGTATTGGCTGTAGCAGGCGGTCTTTTTGTAATAGAGACAATATCAGTGATGCTACAAGTTACATATTTTAAATTAACAAAAGGCAAAAGATTATTTTTAATGGCACCTTTACATCATCACTACGAGAAAAAAGGAATATCAGAGCAAAAGATTGTGATTAGATTTTGGATATTAAGTTTTCTTTTTTGTCTTTTAGCTTTATCACTTCTAAAAATAAGATAATTGATAAATTTAAATAAAAAATTTTTAATATATGGATATGGCATAAGTGGTAAATCAATAGAGAGATACCTAAATAATAAAAATTGTAATTATAATATCTATGATGATTTTAAAAAAATCACTAATAAAAAAACTATAAATAAAAATTACTTACTTAATAACCTAAATAAATATGATTATTTTATTGTTTCCCCATCAATTAAAATTAATAAAAATCATCTTTTATATAAATATAAAAATAAAATTTTAATTGATTTGGATTTTTTAAGTTTAGAGTTATCCAAACAGAAATTAGTAGGAGTGACAGGTACAGAAGGTAAATCTTCGACATGTAACTACCTAAAAGAGATACTATCAAAAAAATATAAGACAGAGATTATTGGAAATTTTGGTAATACTATTTTAGATAAGAAAGATCTTATTAAATATTTGTCTAAAGTTGATATTTTGATTATTGAATTAAGTTCATATCAATTAGATAAAGTAAAGTTTTTAAAATTACATTATGGAATTATAACAAATATATTCAGTGATCACTTAGATTATCATAATAATGTAAAAGAATATATTAATTCAAAATTTCGAATACAAAATTTATTATATAAAAATTGTAATTTGCATTTATCAAAAAAATTATTTCTCAAATATCAAAGAAATTTAAAAATAAATAAAAAAAGATTGGTTTTTATTAATGACAGGATATCTATAAAAAAGGATCTAGTTCATTATATTAAGGAACTTAATTTAAATTCAGTAATAAAATTAGTTTATAGTATCGACCCAAAGATAAAAGTTGATACTAGTTCAGTATCTAATGAATTAAAATATAGAAATCAACTTATTTGCAATCTAAAAAACTTAAAAATATATAATGACAGTAAGTGTACCAATTTAAATAATGCTATTTTTAAAAATAATTTAATAAATAGTTCAAGAAAAATATTAATTCTTGGGGGTAAATTTAAAAAACAACTAAGGAATTCAAAATTTAATATTTCGAATACATTGGTTTTAATATTTGGTAATCATAGTAATTTATTTATTGACCATTTAAATTTTATTAATTCATATTATTACAAATTTATAAATCTCAATGAATTAGTAAAATTTTTAAGGTTAAATTTAACAGTTAATAAATATAATTATGTTTTGTTCTCACCAGGAGGTGAGTCATTTGATTATTATAAAAACTATTTAGATCGTGGAAATCATTTTAATAAACTTATTAAAAAAGTATTAATTTGAAAAATATATTATTTAGAGATGATCAAAGTTTATTAGGATCTAACTGGTATGTTTTATCAAAAAAACTTTTTATAATACCATTTATACTATCATCCATAGGTATTCTTGCTATTTATTCTTTAATAGGTACTGAGTATTCAATTTTACTTATTTTTAAACATATTATTTTTTTATCTATTTCTTTAGTGGTTTTAATATTTTTATCATTGCTACCAAAAAATGATTTAAGAAAAGTTTTAAATATAATGTGTATATTTTTTACTATTCTTTTATTAATAGTACCGATTTTTGGATATGAAATTAAAGGTGCAACTAGATGGATAAGTTTTAATTTTTTTTCTATACAACCATCCGAATTACTTAAAGGACCACTTGTATGTATGTTTTCCTGGTTTTGTTATTTATATATTAAGACTAATAATAAATTATATCTATTTATTAGTTTTATAATCATTAGTTTAGTCATAACACTTCTCCTCCTTCAACCAGATATAGGTACTTTATTAGTATACATTTCAATTTTTTCTTTGATTTTAATTTTATACTTTAGAAATCTAAAACTTTTTATTTTATTAGGTTTTATAGGTATGTTTTTTTTATTAATTGCATATTTTTCATTTGATCATGTTGCTTACAGAATTGACAACTTTCTAGATGGGGATAATACTCAAGTTTCAAAAAGTTTATCAGCAATAAAGACAGGTGGAATTTTTGGCGTAGGTCTTGGTGAAGGTCAACTTAAATATTCAATCCCTGAGTCTCATAACGACTTTATATTTGCTATTTTAATTGAAGAATTTGGAGTTTTATTTGGTTTATTTGTATCTTTTCTCTATCCAGTTTTTTTTATTCTAGCTAGAAAATCTATTTTAAGTCCATCAAATTTATTTATTTCAAATACTATATTTAGTTTATGTTTTTTGATGTGTCTACAAGCTTTTGTAAATATTGGTTCCTCCATAAAATTAATTCCTCCAACTGGAATGACTTTGCCATTTATTAGCTATGGTGGCTCATCAATGCTTTCTTATGCGATAATATTTGGTACAGTCATCAACTTTAGTAAAAATGAAGAGAGTACTGCAAATAATTCATAGTGAAGTTGCTGATATAAGTGTTATTTCAAAATTTTTTCAAAAAAATCATCATACCTCTACAATTTTTTATAAAAATCTACATTTTTTAAAAAAAAAAGAATTAGATCAATTTGATTTATTTATATTTCATGGAGGTAAACAGAGTGCAAATAGTAAGTCAAAGGCTATTGTATATGAGTATAAATTTCTAAAATATATAATTAGACTTAATAAGCCAATTATCGGAATTTGTTTAGGTGCTCAATTGATTGCAAAAATTTATGGATCAAAAATATCAAAATCTAAAAATAAAGTATTTGAGTGTGGTTATAAAAAAAATTTAAAAAATAATAATAAAGTTTTTAAAAAAAACTTATCTTTTTTACAATTTCACACAGAAGGTATTTCTTTCAATAAAAATATGGAATTATTAGCTAAGGGTATTTTGTATGATGTTGATTCCTTCAAAATTAAAAATAAAAATATTTATGGTTTTCAATTTCATCCTGAAGTTACAGCTCACACTATTAAAAGATGGCATGACATAGTTAAGATTAAATACCCTTATATAGATAATCTAAACAAAATAATGAAAGACTTTAAAAAATATCAATTTCAAAATTATAATTGGTTTCAAATATTTTTATTAAAACTTTTAAAATGATAAATATTATTTTTTCACAAGAGTATAAAAACCATGATACTGGTAACCATCCGGAATCCATAGAACGAATAAAAGTTGTAAATAATTTAATAAAAGAAGAGTATTCAAAACACAAACTTATTGAACCTACTATTGCTGATAAAAAAATAATTTCTTTAGTTCATGACTTAGAATACGTAAATAAAATTTATGTATCTATTCCAAATTCTGGATATACTTATTTTGATCCTGACACTATAGCTAGTCCAAATAGTTTAAAAAGTTACCTTTTAGCAGTTGGGGGAAGTGTTGATGCAGTAAAATACATTTTAGATAAAAAAAATAAAGGTGTGTTCTTCTGTGCCCATAGACCACCTGGTCATCATGCTGAAAGTAATAAAGCCATGGGTTTTGGTGTATTTAATAACGTCGCTATATCAGCTCAATATGCATTAAATTCTGGTAAATTTAAAAAAATTTTAATTGTAGATTTTGATGTACACCATGGAAATGGTACTCAACATATCTTCGAAAATAACCCTAATATTTACTATGCCTCAAGTCATCAATTTCCTTTTTACCCTGGCACTGGTTCATTTAACGAAGTTGGTGTTGGAAATATATTTAATTGCCCTTTACCTAGTGATTGTGACTCAAGCTCTTTTAGATCTCTATTCAGAAAAAATATTGTTGATAAAATTGATACTAAATTTGATTTAATATATTTCTCTGCTGGTTTTGATGCACATAAATTTGATCCACTTGCTTCAATCAACTTAGAGAATGATGACTTTTATTGGGTGACAAAAATTATATTGGAAAAGTTTGCAAATAATGTTCCAATAATTTCAGTCTTGGAGGGTGGATATGATATGGAAGGTTTATATCATGGGCTACATAACCATCTAAAAGCTTTAGTAGAATACTCTAATGAATAAAAAAAATGACAAAAATTTTGAAAGTGCACTCAAAAGACTTGAGGCAATATCAGATCTATTGGAAAATGATGATACACCACTGGAAGATAGCATTAAATTATTTGAGGAAGGTATAGATTTAAAAGAATACTGCGAGGAAAAATTGAAATCTGCAAAAATTAAAATCGACAAAATCGTAAAAAAAAATAAATCACTTGCGTCAACAGAATTTAAGTAACCAAAAAACTTATGTCATTTATAAGTAAAATTAAATCACCTAAAGATTTAAAAAAATTATCATTAAGTGAATTACAAAAACTTAATGATGAATTAAGGGATTACACTATTGAAATCGTTTCAAAAACTGGAGGACATCTAGGTGCTAGTTTGGGAGTCGTAGAGTTAACAGTAGCATTACATTACGTTTTTAATGCACCATCTGATAAAATTATTTGGGATGTGGGACACCAAACATATCCTCATAAAATTCTTACAGGTAGAAAAAATAAAATACACACTTTAAGAAAGAAAAATGGATTATCTGGTTTTACAAAAAGATCTGAAAGTATATATGACCCTTTTGGTGCAGCGCACAGTTCTACTTCAATTTCTGCAAGTTTAGGAATTACAGCAGCAAGAGATATCTTAAATAAAAATTTTGACGTCATCAGTGTTATAGGTGATGGTGCAATTAGTGCAGGCATGGCTTTTGAAGGACTTAATAACATGGGGCATTTGAATAAAAACTCTCTCATTATCCTCAACGATAATGAGATGTCTATTGCTGAACCTGTTGGTGCAATGAGTAAGTATCTTGTTAATCTGTTAAGTTCTAAGTCGTATGAGGGGTTTAGAGACATAATAAAGAATTTTACTAAAAGACTTCCAAATGAAGTTGGAGAATTTGCAAAAAAAACTGAGGGATACTTTAAAGGTTATCTCACAGGTAATACTCTATTTGAAGAATTAGGTTTAAATTATTTAGGTCCTGTAGACGGTCATAATTTAAAGCTATTGGTTCAATTGTTTAAAAAATACAAAAAAAAAGAACTTCATGGACCAGTATTCTTACACTTGATAACTCAGAAAGGTAGGGGCTATAAACCTGCCGAGCAATCTAAAGATAAATTTCACGGAGTATCATCATTTGATGTCAAGACAGGTGTTCAAAACAAGTCTAAAGTCGTCACATACACTAATGTCGTAAGTGACACTCTTTTAAAATTAGCAAAAAAAGATAAAAAAATTGTTGCAATAACAGCAGCAATGCCCTCAGGAACAGGCTTAAATAAATTTCAAGAAAAATATCCTTTGAGATTTTATGATGTAGGAATAGCTGAACAACATGCTGTTACTTTCGCAGGAGGCATGACTACTGAATCCATAAAGCCTTTTGTTGCAATATATTCTACTTTTCTTCAGAGAGCATATGATCAAGTTGTTCATGATATAGCGATACAGTCTTTACCTGTTAGATTCTTGATTGATAGGTCAGGATTTGTTGGAGCTGACGGAGCTACACATGCTGGATCTTTTGATCTTAGTTACCTATGTTGCCTTCCTAATTTTATTGTTATGGCTCCATCTAATGGAGAAGAGTTAAAAAATATGATTAAATTAGCTCAGTCAATTAGTAATAAACCCTCTGCAATAAGATACCCAAGAGACTTTGCATATGAATATAATAATAACAATAATTTTCAAAAAATATTAGTAGGAAAAGGTAAAATATTAAAAAAAGGAAAAAAAATTGCTTTTCTTAATTTAGGCACAAGGTTAAAAAAAGTTTTAGAGATTAATGAAATGATAAAAAATCATCATAAATTAAATTGCACTGTAGTAGATATGAGATTTGCAAAACCAATTGATACTAAATTGATACAAAATTTAAATAAAACTCACGATATTTTTATTACCATTGAGGAAAACGCAATAGGTGGCTTTTCTAGTCAGGTAAATGATTTTTTAATCAATAAACTAAATAAAACTCCAAAAATACTAAACTTCTTTATGAAAGATGAATTTATCGATCAATCTGATATTGATGATCAGTATAATAAATCTGGAATTTCAAAGAAATTAATATTTGATAAAGTATCGATGCTTTTAAAGTGATTTAGATTTATTTATTAAATATAGATCTGCCAATACAAAATTTGTCATTGCTATACCAACAGGTACTGCTCTTATGCCAACACAGGGATCATGACGACCAATAGTTCTAATTTTTGTCTTTCTCAAATTTTTAGTAATAGTTTTTTTTTCTGTTAGAACTGAACTCGTAGGTTTTACTACATATCTAAATACAATATCTTGACCAGATGATATTCCGCCTAAAACACCACCTGCGTGATTACTATCAAAGCTTATATTTTTTTTATTAAGATACATTTGATCAGAAGCATTTGTTCCATCTAAATTTACAAGATTAAATCCACTACCAAATTCAATTCCTTTTACTGCATTAATACTCATAATTGCCTTTGATATTTCTGAGTCAAGTTTTTGATAAATTGGTTCCCCAATGCCCACAGGACAATTGGAAACTCTTACTTCTATTATTGCGCCAAGTGAAGAGCCATTTCTGCGATGAAACAAAATTAATTCTTCCCATTTTTTTACAATATTCTTATTAGGTGAGAAAAACGGATTTTTATTTATAAAGCTATTATTCCAGGATGTATCATTAATTTTTTCATTTCCTATTTGTATAACTGCACTTGTCACTTTTAATTTATTAATGCAAAACTTTTTAAGAAGTAGTTCAGCTAAGGCTCCAGCAGCAACTCTCATTGCTGTTTCTCTTGCACTGGATCTTCCACCACCTCTGTAATCATAATTTTTGTATTTCATAAAATAGGTATAGTCAGCATGTCCAGGTCTAAATTTATTTTTAATATCTGAATAATCTTTACTTCTCTGATCTGTATTATGAATAATCATTGAAATAGGGGTACCTGTGCTCTTACCTTCAAAAACACCTGAAAGTATTTTTACTTCATCCTTTTCTTTTCTTTGAGTAGTAAACTTTGATTGGCCAGGTTTTCTCAAATTTAGCTTGGTTTGGATAAATTTAGTATCAATTGTAATTCCCGATGGAAAACCATCTACTACACATCCTATAGCCTCTCCATGGCTCTCCCCCCATGTAGTAAACTTTAATAAATTACCAAAAGAATTGTGTGACATAGTTTAATTATTTATTGCTAAACTCATTTAACAACCCTGCTACTCCTTCAGCTTCATCTACAGCTACCATTCCAACAGTATGATAACCACAATCAACATGGTGAATTTCACCAGTTACGCCAGAAGAAAGGTCACTTAAAAGATACGTACCAGTATTACCGACATCTTCTAAAGTTACATTTCTCTTTAATGGAGAGTTAAGTTCATTCCATTTTAAAATAAACCTAAAATCGCCAATACCAGATGCCGCAAGTGTTTTAATTGGACCTGCAGATATTGCATTGACTCTAATATTTTTATCTCCCATATCTACAGCTAAATATTTAACTGATGCCTCTAATGCTGATTTGGCAACGCCCATTACATTATAGTGGGGCATAACTTGTTCTGCTCCATAATAAGTTAAAGTCAAAATACTTCCTCCATCATCCATTAAATCATAACAATATTTACAAGACTCAGTAAATGAATAGCAAGATATATTTAAACTATTTAAGAAATTTTCTTTTGAAGTATTTACATACTTACCTCTTAATTCATTTTTATCTGCAAAGGCAACTGCATGAACAAAAAAATCTAATTTTCCCCATTCATTTTTGATTTGATCAAAAGCTCTTTTAACTGAGCCTTCGTCACTTACATCACATTGTATCAATAGATCAGAACCAACAGATTTAGCTAAAGGGTCTATTCTTTTCAATAAAAGATCATTTTGATAAGTGAAAGCTAATTCTGCACCAAATTTCGCACATTGTTGAGCAATGCCCCATGCTATAGACTTATCATTGGCTACTCCCATAATTAGTCCTTTTTTATTTTTTAAATCCATTTTTTGCTAAAATTAATATAATACTCATACCATGTCAGATAAATTAAATCCAATTATTAAGTTTAAAGAATGGTTTGATTTAGCCACAGAAAAGGAGATCAATGATCCTAATGCAATGTGTCTTTCAACAGTTGATGATAATAATTCTCCTCATTCAAGGATGGTTTTATTAAAGGATTATAGCGATGCTGGTTTTATTTTTTATACTAACTACGAAAGCAACAAAGGAAATGATATTTTAAGAAATACCAGTGTTTGCTTAAATTTTCATTGGAAGTCACTGCTAAGACAAATCAGAATAGAGGGCAAAGTTGAAAAAGTATCAAATGAAATATCTGATAAATATTTTAATTCTAGACACTATTTAAGTAGAATAGGTGCCTGGGCTTCAAATCAATCAAAGATTTTAAACTCAAGAAGTGATTTAGAAGATAAAATCGAATTTTACAAAAGTAAGTATCCTGAAAGTAATGATTTTCCTCGACCAGATTACTGGGGTGGATTTATAGTCAAATATTCAAAAATAGAGTTTTGGGAGGATATGCCCCACAGAATTCACAAAAGAGAAGTGTTTGAAATAAATAATGATAATTGGGTTACCTATACCCTTAGCCCTTAAATTTTTTTTGAGTATTCACTCCATCGTTTCAATAAATCAGAACTAGATGACTCTTTGTGACTACCACCTATTCCAAACTTCAAATCAATATTGTATTGTTTAGCTGTTTCAAACTCTAAAATTTTAGAAGAGTCTGATCTATCACCTCCATTAGCAAATATAATTTTATCATTTGAATATTTATTTCTAATTTTTATTAATAAGTTATTTGCACTTCCCTTATCATCATCTTCAAATTCCATAGTTTCGTTCACAACATTTAAGCTACTCACAACATATATTCTATGTTGGATATCCATAAAGTAGTTACCTTTTTTATTTATCAACCATTTATTAGAATTTACACCAACTATTAAATAATTAGAAAACTTAAGACAATCTTTCATCATCATGATATGTCCAGGATGAATGGGGTCAAAACCACCTGAAACGATACTTATTACTCTATTTTCCATTTTTTATAGAAGATAAATAGCTCTCTAACTTTAAATAATCATCGTTTGAAATATAATTTGGAGATACATTTAATATATCTTGCCAAGTTGCAAGATAATTTAAATTAACTTTCATTTTTGAAATATTTTTTTTTGCATTAGGGTATATGCCATAGAAAAAAATTACATATATGTCTTTTACTTTGAGATCATTTTGTCTTAAAGCCTTTATGAAGTGTAATTTACTACCTCCATCAGTAGCCATATCCTCAACTAAAATTGATTGAGAATGTTTTTTAAAATCCCCTTCAATTAGTTTTCCTTTTCCAAATCCTTTAGGGCTCTTTCTTATATAAATCATTGGGTTCTTCATCTTCTGACAAAGAAATGAAGAGTAGGGGATTCCTGCAGTTTCTCCACCTGCTATAACAGTAGAACTATTTTTATATTTAGATCTAATTTGTTTACTTATCTCATTGATAATAATTTCTCTTTCTTTAGGAAAGGAGATAAGCTTTCTACAATCAACATAAACTGGACTTTTTTTACCAGAAGTTAAGGTAAATTTTTTTTTGAAATTAATATTAACACAACCAATACTTAAAAGTAAGTTTGCTATTTTTTCTCTATTATTTTTGATTTTGACCTTCGGCATTTTTCTGAACAATATTTAACATCATTCCATACTTTTTCCCATTTTTTTCTCCAATTAAAAGGTCTTTGGCAGACCAAACAAATTTTAAATTCTTTTTTATTCAGTTAAATAATCTTCTCAATTTCTTTATCTTCAAGATTACCATTAATAATGACAAGAGGACAATGTAACGAACTTGATTTTTCATATATCAATTTATCAATAAGAGGACCTGGCTTCCCAATATCCTTACTTGTTGCAAGTATAATGGTAGAGTTAGAGGAATATTTATTCAAAAAATTAACAAATTCATCGATTTCATTAAACTTAAATATTTCTGATTTTGCTTTAATTTTTGATTTTTCGAGTATGAAACTGTGCACTTCTTTATGTTTTAGCTTTTCAGTTTCAATTTGATCTTTATCTAAAATTTTCTCAGTTAATGATGTGAGCATCATACCCTCACTAACACTTTGAATGAAACTCACTGTTGTAATACTTGATTTAGTAACTTTTGCCCTTCTTACAGCAAACTTAACAGCAGTCCACATCTCCTCACTTTGATCAATAACTACAAAATAATTTCTATTATTAAATTTTTTCATTTTCTTCTAAATATTAGATTGGTTAATAAACTTAGCAATAATGATATTACAATTAAAATAAAAACGTAAATAAAAGACTCTTTTTTTAATAACTCTTCCAATTTAAATGAAATACCACCTTTTTTTATTATTAAATTTTTTGAAGACATTTTTATGATTTGATCATTTTTTAATTCATACATATAAACTTTAATATTTCCTGGTGATATATTATCTGGTATCAGAAATTTCTTTAAAAATAAATTTCCATTTAAGTTTTCAAGTTCCTCCTCAATATACAAATTTTTACTTTTCATTGCTTTTCTGATTTCATATAGCCTTAAAGAAGGGTTACTTATTAGCGGATGTTTATCTTTTAAAGTCGATAATAGAAATATTTCATTTAAAGTTTTTTTTGGGGTGGTAAAGATAGCAAAAAAACTAGGTTGATTATTTAAACTTCGAGTTTTGTTGATCCATAAATAACCTTCTTTAACCTTAGTTGTTAATTTAGCCTCCTTATCTTCTCCCTCAAAAATAAAAATGATACTACTTTCTTTGTCTTTGTTGCCAAACAACACCACTTCTTTACCTAAAAAATTTGAATTTATTTCAATGTCAAATTCATCTAAAGAAAAATTAGATGCAAAAGTAATTTTAGAAAATAATAAAATAATTAAGACGAATTTATACATAATTGATAATAAATAGATTTTCAGGAGTTCTAAATAAATCATATGCTAAAAAAGAAGAAATAATTAATAACAGCATTCCAAATGTTACTTTTAAATTTTCTTGATCAAGTAAATCAACTATTCTTGATGCAACTGCAGCACCAACAGAACTACTAACGATTAAAACTAAAGCTAATACAAAATCTATATTTTGATTAATATAAATTTGCAAAAACAAAGACACAAATGCCACTATTGTGATGTTAAATAGTGACGTTCCTATGACTGAAATTGTTTTCATTCCTAAAAGATAAATCATACAAGGTATAAGTATAAAACCCCCACCTATCCCAGTCAGACCAGTCAATACTCCAATAAGAAAACCTATAAATAGAGGAGCTAAAATACTTATATACAATTTTGATTTTCTATATTTAAATTTTAATGGAAGACCGTGTATCCAAGAATGCTGATGCAATTTAAATTTTTTATCTTTATGAACAATATTAACTTTTGCAGTTTCGTATAGAATAAATGTAGCAGTAATGATTAACAGGACGATATATATGCTATTCAAATAATTATCTATTAAGCCAATATTTTTCAGATTATTTAAGATTAACACTCCAAAAAATGTTCCAAATAATCCTCCAATAACCATTGTTACACCCATTTGGTAATCTATATTTTTTCTTTGAAAATGACTTACTACTCCTGTTGAAGTAGAAGCAAATACTTGAACAGTAGTAGTTCCAACTGCCACTGCTGGAGGTATTCCAACTAATATCAATAAAGGGGAGGATATAAATCCCCCACCAATACCAAAGAGTCCAGAAATAAAACCTATTCCAATACCAAGGGAAATTAATATATAAATATTTATAGATATTTCTGCAATAGGTAGGTAAAAATTCATATATTGTTTAAAAATATTATACTTAAAATTAATAAAATAAATTAATGATTAAATATACCTTAGCATTCGCGTGTTCAAGCGATGGTTTTATTGCGAAATACTCTGGGGATAATCCATTTGAATGGACAAGCCATGAAGATAAAAATCACCTAAATACCCTAATTAAGAATCATAAATGGCAGGTAATGGGTAGGAAAACTCATGAATTAAATCCTAATGACGCTAGATCAAGAGTTATCTTTTCAAGAAAATACCAAGAAATTAAACAAATCAAAAATTCTATTAATCAATTCTATTTTAACCCAGACTTTAATCAGTGGGAAGAATTTGAAAATCTTTGCCAAGAAAGTGTTTTAGTATTGGGAGGAACTAGCGTTCACGACTATTTTTTATATGCTGACTTAATTGATGAGATTTTTATTACTATTGAACCTCTTACATTTAATGAAGGTATACCAGCTTTTACATACATAAACTTTAAAGATCTAACCCCTTATTTAGAGGAAAGAGGATATCGTCATACTGAACAAAAAATTAATGATGGTGGGTCTTTATTAGTTAGTTTCTCTAAAACTTAAAAACTCATTGTAATCATCTTTATCGTTTACATTAAAAAACTCAACTTTTTTATCTTTTGTAAAATTTACAAAATCAAATCCTATTTCATCTGCAAACTTCATAATTTTGTATCCATCATTGTTTAGAAGAACATTTTCTAAGTTCTTATAAATTTTTAAAGACCAAAAAGAAAACATTGGTTCAACAATATTATTAATCTTGGAAATATATGCATTGTTATTTTTCTTAGAAATTGAAAGAAAAATATCTATTAATTTAGTATTTATAATTGGTGCATCAGTAGGAAAAAGCGCAAACCATAGATCCTCATCTATGTTCTTGTATAAATTTAGAGCGCTATGTAAACCAGCTAAGGGTCCTTTATAACCCTCAATTTTATCTTTAACGACTCTGTATCCTAATTCTTCGTATTTCTGAATATCCCTATTTGCATTAATAATAATTTCATCTGATTTTTCTTTAAGACTATTAGTTAAAATCTCAATAAAATTTTTGTTATTAAATTTTAAAAAACTTTTATTTTCATGGCCCATTCTTGAAGATTTACCCCCAGTCAGGATAACTGATATAAGTTTACTCATTGCTGGTATATCTAAAGTCGCCAGATAAAATATTAAATCTTTTACCTCTTACTCTACCAATCATTGTTAAGTTTTTTTTTCTAGCAATTTCAACAGCCCAGGCTGTAAATCCTGAACGTGAGAGTAATATAGGTACCTCCATTTTAATACACTTCAATACCATTTCACTCGTTAATCTACCTGTAGTATAAAAAGACATTTCTTTAACATTAATTTTTTTCTCTAGTATTAAACCAGCGATTTTATCAACAGCATTATGTCTTCCTACATCCTCAAAATAGTAAAGAGGATTTTCTCCTTTACAAAGCACACATCCATGAATAGCGCCAACAGATAAATACAAACTTGGTTCAGTATTAATTTTTTTTGATAAATTAATTAATTGTTGATGGTTAATTTTTATTTTCTTATTTAAGGAAATTGAATTTATTTCTTCAAACAAATCTCCAAATACGGTACCTTGAGCACAACCAGAGGTATTTACTTTCTTTTTTAATTTTTCTTCATAATTTGTTTTGCTCTTGGTTCTAACAACTACTGTTTTTAGGTCTTTATGAAATTCAATTTTTTTTACATCCTCAATACTATTCAACATTCCCTGATTGAATAGATATCCAATAGCTAAATATTTTGGATAATCGCCAATAGTCATGATTGTCACAATTTCCTGATTATTCAAATAAAGTGTAAGTGGTTTTTCTTCAATAATTGGAATTTTTGTTATTTCTCCTTTTTCATTAATTGATTTTTTTAATTTGAATAAGGATTTATTATTTACACTTGGTTTGATTAAAAAATCTGTCATATTTTTCTTGATTGTATTATGGTGACAAAGTGAAAACAATAGCTGTTATTGGTTGGAAAAATAGTGGCAAAACCACTTTGGTAAGTAATATAGTAAAATTTTTTAAAGAAAAAAAAATAAAAGTTGGTGTCGTAAAACATGCTCACCACTCATTTGATATTGATCATCCTAATACGGATAGCTATAAAATACGAAAATCTGGAGCATACAAAACAACACTGGTATCTGATAAAAGACTTGCTTTAATGGAAGAGAAAATTACACCAGAAATACATCTAGGCAGTTTAATAGATCTCAATAAAGATTGTGATTTATTAATATTTGAGGGTTTTAAGAGTTATGATGAGTTAATAAAACTAGAGGTACATTTACAAAAGAACGATAAAGACTACCTCTATAAATTTACTAATAATGTTAAATACTTAGTTACAGATGATGATTTGGATCATCCAATAAAAACCTTTAATCATAGTCAGATAGATAAAATTGCATCAGAGATATATAATGAAAATTCCTAAGTTAATATCATTCGAACTTGCACAAAAAATAATTATTCAAGAGAAAAAGAAATTATTCAAAGAAACAAGGGTTAAATTAGAGGAATCACATAATGCGGTTGCATCAAGAGCAATTATTTCACCAATAAACCTTCCTTTACAAAATTCTGCAGGACTTGATGGTTATATTATTTCAAATAAAAATTTAAAAAAAATATTGATATCAAAAAGATTACTTAACGCAGGACATTCATATAAAAAATTAAATCCTAAGTTAGCATATAAAATAAATACTGGTGCCGTTATTCCACAAAACTTTCAAAATTTTATTTCCTTAGAAAATGCAAAAATTGAGGACAATAATTTAATAATCCAATATTCTAAAATTTCTAATAAAGATATTAAAAAAAAAGGAGAAGATTTAAAAAAAAATAAAATTTTAGTGAAAAAAAATGAAAAAATTGATTTTATAAAAATTGCATTACTTTCATCTGTAGGAATTACTAACTTATGGGCATACAAACCTTTAAATATTGGTGTCATATCTTCAGGAAATGAATTGATAAAATCTGGCAAAAAAATAAAAGACCATCAGGTTTATGACTCAAACAAAAATCAAATAATTTATTTTTTAAAGAAATTTAATATAAATGCCAAAGATTTAGGTGTACTAAAAGACAGCCAATTAAAAATCAAAAGCTTTTATAAAAATAATCAAAATAAATTTGATATAATTATAAGCTCTGGCGGATCATCATTTAGTTCTAAAGATTTTATATCATCTTTCCTAGAAGATCATACAGATCTACTTTTTAAATATGTAAGAATTCAACCCGGTCGACCAGTAATTTTTTCAAAGCAAAAATCTAACTTCTTTTTTTCACTTCCAGGAAATCCATTAGCAGTTTTTATTAACTTATTTTTCCTAATAAGTTTATTCATAGATCCCTCTCGTAAAAATAATCTTAACATTATTAAATATTATAGATCTGCTTTTTCAGAAAATAAAAAATCTAATATAACAAAGTTTTACCGCGTAAAATTATCTAAAAACTTGTTACATACCCACAATTCAAAAGGGTCGGCAAAACTAATCTCTCTCGCAGAAGCTGACGGGTTAGCTATTGCTCCAGAGGATACAAAGAAAATAAAAAAAGGTGAAAAGATTAAATTTATTGAATTTTAAATTTTATATTGATTAATTTACCCTCTTTTTTGAGCGAAATTATCTTATATTTATTTTCTTCACAAAAATTTTTAAAGTCAAACTGTGATAAAGGGTCATCACTTTCTACTGTGAGAACATCATTTTTTTTTAGTTTTTTTATAAATTTTTCAGCTTTTAATACAGGTATAGGGCATTCAAATCCTTTAGTATCTAGATAATAATTCATTTACATATATATTTATTTTAAAAATCCATGGAAATAAAGAATTTAGAAATTATTTTAGCTTTAGACAGTGAGAAGCATTTCAATAGAGCTGCAGAAAAACTTAATATTTCGCAACCTGCTTTATCTATGAAATTAAAGGCTTTAGAAAATGAAATAGGAGTTAGACTAGTAAAAAGAGGTAAGAATTATATTGGGTTAACTTCTGAAGGTGAAATTTTTAAAGAAAGATTTAAAAACATAGTTAAAGAATATTCTAATATAAAACAGTTAAGTACTGAGTTAAAAAATAATTTAACAGGAAATTTAAGAATAGGAGTAATTCCAACTGCTTTATTAGAGGTCTCTTTTTTACTCAATAGTTTCGTCAAGAAATTTACTAATGTTAAATTACAAGTTATTTCTATGTCATCAAATGAGATTGATCGAAATCTTCATGATTTTAAATTGGATCTTGGTATTAGCTATTTAGAAAATGAGCCAATTCTAGGAGTTGAAAAAATACCTCTTTATAAAGAGACATATTACTTAATTTCTAAAAAAGAGGCTCTAAAAGATAAAAAGAAGATTAAATGGCAAGAATGTGGCAATTTAGATTTATGTTTAATTTCAAAAGAAAATCAATTCAGAAGAATTTTAGATGCGGTGTTTAAAGAAAATAATATCAATCCTAGAGTTTTAATTGAGTCAAATTCGATGACACATATATACTCACACGTTAATAGTTCTGAATTCTCTACCATAATGCCATATATTTTCACTCAATCTTTTAACTACGATGAAAATACAAATTTTATTCAATTAGTTTCCCCTGAAATTATGCATAAAGTAGGTATTGTTCATATAGATGATAAAAGTCCCTCACCTGTAAAAAATAACTTTTTAAAGTTCTTAAAAAGCTTTAATAAGTAATACTTATCAATTAATTACTTATTGATAATTGATTCTTAATAAAAAATTACTACATTACACATAATGAAAGAAGACTCTCAAAGTAAGATTCATCCTGGCTCTGGTAGAAGAAAAGCGCTTGAATTTAATAAAGGGCGCCAAAGTGATGATCAGTCAATTGACGATCTTAAAAACCTTATACCAAACGACTATTTTAGACAAAGAGACATGTTAATTGAAAGTCTTCATTTAATTCAAGATCGATATAAGTGTCTTAAACCTAAACACTTAACTGCCCTGTCAGAGTTAACCAATTTACCTCTTACTGAAATTTATGAGACCGCCTCATTTTACGCTCACTTTGATATATACAAAGAAGATGATTTAACCCCACCAGATACAACTATAAGAGTGTGTGATGGTATTACATGCGAGATGAACGGATGTAAATCTGTGGAAAAAGATTTAAAAGATAATTTGGATAGTAATGTAAGAGTTGTCAGAGCTCCATGTATGGGGAGATGTCACCAGGCACCAGTAGTTGAAGTAGGAAAAAAACATTTTGTAAATGCAAATTTGAGTTTAGTTCAAAAAGCTTTAGAAGAACAAGATACAAAACCTGTTATTCCAAAGTACATAAGTTACGAAGATTATGTAAAAGAGGGTGGATATAAAATTTTAAAAGACTGTATTGAAGATAAGAAAGACCCCATGAAATTGATCGAAGAAATGGAGCAATCAGGACTGAGAGGTTTAGGTGGTGCAGGATTTCCAACAGGTAGAAAATGGAGATTTGTTAGAGCTGAAGATAAACCAAGGCTCATGGCTATTAATGGAGATGAGGGTGAGCCAGGAACATTTAAAGATCATCATTATTTGACTCGAGATCCACATAGATTCCTTGAGGGTATGTTAATCGCTGCGTGGGTCGTTGAAGCTACTGATGTTTATATATACATGCGAGATGAATATCCTGATGTGATTAAATTTTTAAAAAAAGAAATTAAAATTTTAGAAGATAATAACTTAAATATTAAAACCAGAATTCATTTTAGAAGAGGGGCAGGTGCTTATATCTGTGGTGAAGAATCTTCTATGTTAGAGAGCTTGGAGGGTAAAAGAGGATTACCAAGACATAAACCTCCATTTCCATCTCAAGTAGGTTTGTTTGGTAGACCCACTTTAATTCATAATGTTGAAACTGTTTTTTGGGTAAGAGAAATTCTTGAAAAAGGTGCGGTTTGGTTTAGTAGCCATGGTCTTAATGGTAGAAAGGGTTTAAGAACATACTCGGTTTCTGGAAGAGTAAAAAACCCTGGTGTAAAGTTAGCCCCAGCTGGTATCACAATAAAACAGCTCATTGATGAATATTGTGGTGGAATTCAAGAGGGACATAACTTTAAAGCGTACCTACCAGGCGGAGCTTCTGGTGGTATCCTTCCTGCGAAATTAGACAATGTTCCATTAGATTTTGATACACTCCAAGAACATGGTTGTTTCATCGGATCTGCCGCAGTGGTGGTGTTATCTGATAAAGATAATATGAGGGATATCGCTAAGAATTTGATGTTCTTTTTTCATGATGAGAGTTGTGGTCAATGTACTCCATGCAGAAATGGAACTGAGAAAGCTCTTAAACTAATGAATGAATCCTCCTGGGACGTTGATCTTCTTAAAGAATTATCATCAGCAATGATGGACGCCTCAATATGTGGCTTAGGACAGGCAGCACCAAACCCAATGCTATCTGTTATTAAACATTTCCCTGAAGAGGTAACAAACTAATGTCAGAAAATATTAAATTCAAGATTGATGGGAATGAATATTTAGCTGGTAAAGATGAGTCTATCTGGGACGTTGCAAAAAAAAATAACATAGATATTCCGCATCTTTGTTATTCTCCTGAGCCGGGTTACCGAGCAGATGGTAACTGCCGTGCATGTATGGTAGAAATTAAAGGTGAGAGAACTCTTGCTGCTTCATGTATCCGTAAACCAACTGAGGGTAT
>CABXST010000002.1 GCA_902514885.1 uncultured Alphaproteobacteria bacterium
CAGATCACAAAACACAAGTTACAATAAAAATAGTTTCGAATGATGAAATTAAAAGCATGAATAAAAATTTTAGAAAAAAAAATAAAATAACAGATGTACTATCTTTTCCTGATGGAGACTTTGCAGGTGATATAGCTATTGCAGACAGTTATATTTTAAATAAAAATAAAAAAATTAATGAACAAAATTTTTTTATGCTTGTGAGCCATGGATTACATCATTTATTTGGTTATGATCACTATGATAAACAATCAAGAAGCAATATGAGATTCTTAGAGAATACTTTTATGAAATTTTTAGGTTTAAAAAAAGTACATGAAAATTAAAAAAAATTTAGCAATTAAATTAGTCAAAGAACTAATACAAGATGAAAACTTTAAAAAAGATATTATAGATCTTATTTCTGCAACATCGGACAGCTCAGGGATTGCAAAAAGTGAAGAGAAGAAGATTTTTAATAATCTTTTGAAGGTACACAAAAAAACAGTTGATGACGTTATGGTGCCCAGGGGTGAGATAATCTTTATCGATCAAAACATTAACAAAGAAAACATCATTAAAATTATTAACAAAGAAGCACACTCAAGGATGCCTGTGGTTAAAAATGACTTAGAGCATTGCCTAGGAATGGTTCACATTAAAGACTTATTTAAAAAAATTAATAATAAATCGTTTAATATCAAGAGTTTACTGAGAGAAGTTATCTATATTCCCTCAGCGACACCAGTTTTCAACCTCCTACAAAAAATGAAAAAACAAAACATTCACTTAGCGATTGTGATGGATGAATTTAATAGTGTGACAGGTTTAGTAACCATTGAAGACCTAGTGGAAGAAATAGTTGGTGAGATTGAAGATGAGCATGACAAGGACGAAGCGCCAATGTACCGCCAAAAGAATGAGAACATTATTATGGATGCTGCAATGCTAGTGGATGATTTTGAGAGGGAATTCGATGTAAATATTCCCGAGGACTTAAAAGAGGATGTTGGAACAATAGGCGGTATAATATTCAATATGGCAGGGCGCATCCCCAAGAAAAAAGAAAAATTTACAATTAATAAAAAATTATCTTTCACCATTCACAAGGTATCAACAAGAAAAATTCTTGAAGTTGTGGTCAGTGGTGTTAAATCTCAATAACTTATTAAGCTCTATATCTAGGCCATCATACCTAATAATTATTTGTTCTGTTTTATATATATTTTCACTTCCCCCATTTGGTATATCTTTTTTCTATTATCTGTCTTTTGTAATATTTTTTTTAAATATTTTAAATAGCGATGTTTTTTTTAAAAAAAAAATATTTTATTTTTTTTTAGTAACCCAATTAGTTACTCTTAGCTGGATTATCCAGTCATTTTATTCAGGAGGAACAGGATATTTATTTTTAGGAATAATTTTAGTCTCTATCCTCTCTTTGTTTGTTGCATTTTTACACTATTCAGCAACTATTTTAATTTTAACATTTTATAAACAAAAATTATTGCTAATTTTTTTACTTCCTCTAGGCCTCTCTATAGTTGAGTTATTAAAAGAATTTATCTTTGGGGGCTTTCCTTGGAATCCCTCAGCGATTATTTACTACAAAAATATTTGGATTTTGAAATCCTTACCTTATCTAGGTGTATATGGCTTAGGTCTTGTGGTTCATTTGATTGTCGGTTTAATGATTTATTTTCTTTATTACAAAAATAAAATCATACCTAGTGTTTTATTAGCACTAAGTATTATCTTTTATTTTTTTGGTTTTATTGAAAACAATAATTTTAAAAAAACAGAAGATGAGACACTTAATATACTTCTAATACAACCCAACCTCTATGAGTCACTAGTTGAGTTTGATGTCCTTAAAAATCTTGAAAAATATGAACAATTAACAATTGAGGCACTTTCAAAATCACCAAAAACAGATTTAATTATCTGGCCAGAGGGGTCCTTGCCTATTGATTTAAATAATAGGGTAGGACTACTGAGCAGAGTATCCTCATTGATTAGCGAAGATCAAAAAATAATAGTTGGCTCAAGTGCCATTGAAGAAGATCAATTATTTAATCGTTTGTATGTTATTGATCATCAGGGAAAGATCATAGATTTTTATGATAAACAAAAATTAGTTTTATTTGGGGAATACATACCTTTTATAAAACCCTTAGTGAGTAAGTTTTTAAATTTAGGAATGAACTATACACCAGGTCATGTCCAAAAAACTCTTAATCTACCCAAAGATATAAATGCTGTCCCCATGATTTGTTTTGAGTCAATATTCAATTATCAATCTATTAATAAAGAGATATGTGGTTCAGATATGGTTATACAAATTTCAAATGACTCTTGGTTTGGTAAATGGTATGGACCCCATCAGCATTTAGCAAACTCTCTTTTACGAAGTGTTGAATTTCAAAAACCTCTCATTAGATCAACACCCTCAGGGATTACTTCTATAGTGGATCATTCAGGTAAAATTATTCAAACTATTGCAAGTAATAAAAAAGGTTATCTGTATTACCAACACCCAATTACTAAAAACCAATCTATCTGCTCCTCAACACTTAACTCAGTAATGGTTTTACTTTTCTTTATTTTCCTATTTAGTTTTTTATATGTTCGAATCAAAAAATAAATATTTTGGAAGAAAGAAAGGCAAGTCGTTTGTAAGACTTGAACAGTACACAAAATATCTTGTCGAACCAAAAAAAACATTATTTAGTAAAATCAAAACGCCTAGAATTTTAGAAATTGGAATAGGGGATGGAGAAAAAATAAGTGAAGACGCAAAATCTAATTCTAAAGTCAACTTTATAGGTTGTGATATTTTTGCTGATGGAGTACTGAGAGCTATTCGAAACTCTGTTGATCATAAATTAAAGAACCTTCAAGTATTCCATTTAAACATCCAAGAGCTTTTACCTTTAATGCCAGATAACTATTTTGAGGAAATAAGGATATATTTTCCAGATCCTTGGCCAAAAAATAGGCATAAAAAAAGGCGAACCGTGAACCAAACACTTGTCAAAGACTTCACTAAAAAACTCAAAAAAAAAGGCTTTATTCGTTTTGCAACCGACCATGGTGATTATTTTATTGAAGCAATGGCTTTGATGAAAAAATTTAAATACACCATGCCAAATATTAGCCCGAAATCTTGGGAATACAGTGATTCCAATGCTTTACACACTAAATTCGAGAAAAAAGCCTTAGACAAAAATCATAAATTATTCTATTTTAGCGTTCTTAAAAATTATTAACCAACAACGAGGAGGTGGGTTATCCCGCCTTTTTTTTTAACTAGAAAAGATAATGCTAAATAACACAGAAATATTAAAAATTGCCGAAGTCGTCTCACAAGAGAAGGGCATCGAAATGGACATAGTCATGAAGGCTCTTGAGGAGTCTTTTGAAATAATTGGAAAGTCAAAATATGGTATGGATAATAATATTAAAGCAGTGATTGATCGAATGACTGGTAATATCAGTTTATCCCATATTAAAGATGTAGTTGAAACAATTGATCCTGTTTTACAGTCTAATCAAATTTTATTAGACCATGCAAAAAAGTATGACGCTAATACAGAAGTTGGAAAACAAATAACAATTCCTTTGCCTTCAGTTAATTTTGGACGAGTTACAGCTAACATGGCAAGACAAGTAATTTATTCAAGAGTCAGAGAGGCAGAAAAAAGCAGACAGTTTAATGACTTCAAAGATCGTGTTGGAGAAGTCTTATCAGGAATTGTTAAAAGAATTGAATTCGGAAATATAATTGTTGACCTTGGTAAAGCAGAGGGATTTTTGAGAAAAGACGAACTGATACCAAGAGAAAATTTTAAAAATGGCGATCGTATTAGAGCTTATTTTTTTGATATCAAAGAAGAAGCCAAAGGTCATCAGATCTTTCTTTCAAGATCACACCCACAATTTATGGCAAAATTATTTGAACAAGAAGTCCCTGAAATTTATGAAGGACAAATTGAAATTCTATCTGTTGCAAGAGACCCGGGCAGTAGAGGAAAGATTACAGTTCGAGCAAATGATAAGTCTATCGATCCTGTTGGAGCATGTGTAGGCATGAGAGGCTCCAGAGTCCAAGCAATTGTTAATGAACTACAAGGGGAAAAGATTGATATTGTTAATTGGAATGAAGTAAAGTCGATTTATGTTCAAAACGCTATCGCTCCTGCACAAGTTGCAAAAGTCAATGAATTTGAGGACTCTAATCGTGTAGAGATTGTTTTACCTGAGGATCAACTCAGTATCGCTATCGGTCGAAGAGGTCAAAATGTTAAATTAGCCTCAATTCTAACTAATTTAGAAATTGATATATTAACAGAAAAAGAAGACGCCGAGAGAAGACAAGAGGAATTTAAAAAAGTCACCTCTCTTTTCGCTGAAAAGCTTGATCTTGAAGATATGATCGCACAATTACTAGCGGTTGAGGGATACTCAAGCATAGAAAAAATAGCTAACGCATCAATCCAAGACATAGAAAAAATTGAAGGCTTTGATAATGAACTTGCAGCCGAGATATATGCTCGTGCAACACAGTTTATGGAAAATGAAAAGGCAGAACTTGAAAAATTAATCCAAGCTTCAAATTTAGATGATTACATTAAAGGAATATCAGAGTTTGATAATAAAATTTTAGCCACCTTGATAGACAACAATATTTTTTCCCGTCAAGACCTTGCTGATTTAGCAACTGATGAACTAGTTGGGAGAGAGGGCATACTCCAAAAAAGAGTTGAAAAGTCTGCAGCTGAAAAAATTATTATGGATGCTAGGGAGATTTTTCTTAATAGCTAAATTTTTTGAATGACAAAAGAGACTAAGAACACAAAACCAACAACGACAAGCAAACCTGCCACGCCCGCTCCTGCAGGCTCTGCTGCACCTAGAAAAAAACTTACTCTCAATACAACTGCATTTCAAAAAAAACTATCATCTATTTCAGTTAACAACCTTTTAGATGAAGAACCTGATTATGAAAAAATGCCGAGTCTGGCAAAAACAAAAAGAAATAGAGAAAAACAAAAAACCAAATATAAACCAAACCTAACTAGCTCTCAAAAAATCGTTCGTGAAGTTGACATTCCTGTCAAAATCTCTGTTCAAGAATTAGCTAGTAGAATGTCCGAAAAAACTGGAGACGTTGTAAAAGCTTTAATGAAAAGTGGGATTATGGCTACAGCTAATCAATATATTGATGGTGATACGGCCGAATTAATTGTTACAGAATTAGGACACACTCCTAAAAGAGCAGAGGCAATTAGTTTAAAAGATGAAATTGCAAATCATCAAAGAACTAAAAATTCTAAAATCTTACCAAGGCCCCCAATCGTAACTGTCATGGGACACGTTGATCATGGCAAAACGTCATTATTGGATGCACTCAGAAATACTAATGTTACCTCAAAAGAGTCAGGTGGGATTACCCAACATATTGGTGCCTATCAAATTCAACATAAAAATAATCCCATCACATTTTTAGATACACCCGGTCACGCAGCCTTTTCAAATATCCGCTCGCGAGGTGCTAATTTAACGGACCTTGTTGTTTTAGTAGTGGCTGCTAACGACAGTGTAAAACCTCAAACAATTGAGGCTATTTCACATGCCAAAGCAGCTAAAGTGCCGATCGTTCTTGCCATTAATAAAATGGACTTACCAGATGTCGATCCAAGCATTGTTAGAAATGATTTGTTAACACACGAAGTGGTCGTAGAAAGTTACAGCGGTGATGTACTAGAAACAGAGATATCTGCCATCAAAAAAACAAACTTAGAAAAATTACTAGACAATATTTTATTACAAGTTGAAATTTTAGACCTTAACGTCGAGCATGATAAACTTGCTGAAGCAATAGTTGTTGAGTCTAAAATTGAAACAGGTAAAGGACCTGTTGCAACAGTAATAGTAAAAAATGGAACTTTCAAAGAAGGGGATCACTTTACCTGCGGTTCAGCTTTTGGAAGAGTAAGAGCTTTACTCGATGAGAATGGAAGCAGAATTAAATCTGCAAATCCAGGTATGCCGATTGAAGTGTTGGGTTTTGACTCAGTCCCTCAAGCAGGCGACACAGTTTACGTTATGCCTAATGAAGATATTGCAAAAGATATTACAGAAAAAGTAAAAGAACAAAAAAAACTAGAAAACACTGAGTCAGTAAAAAAATCTTCACTAGAAGAAATGATGGCGAATGTATCGAAGGGAGACATGAAAAAACTTCCAATTATTGTTAAAGCAGACGTTCAAGGCTCTCTTGAAGCAATAGTTTCTTCCTTAGAAAAAGTGGGCAATGAAGAAGTTAAAATTAATGTTGTCCATAATTCAATTGGTGCAATTAATGAAAGTGATGTGAGCTTAGCGAGTTCCGCTCAAGGATTAGTTATTGGTTTTAATATCAGAGCTATCCCTCAAGCCCGAACAATTGCAAAACGTGACAAGGTAGACATCAGATATTATTCTATTATTTATGAATTAATCGATGATATGAAAAAAATGCTCTCTGGTCTTCTCACCCCAGACACTAAAGAGGAGATTATTGGTCACGCTGAAGTTCGCGATACTTTCAAATCGTCAAAGTTTGGCACCATAGCTGGTTGTTTTGTTACAGATGGAATAGTTCAAAACTCAGCCAAAATCAGGCTTGTTAGAGAAGGGAAGATTATCCATGAGGGAGAAGTTGGAACCCTGAAAAGATTTAAAGATGACGTTAAAGAGGTCAGAGAAAATTATGAGTGCGGTATCTCATTTAAAGATTACTCAGATATTTTAGAAAAAGACGAAATTGAATTTTACATAACTAAGGAAGTTCAAAAAGAATTGTAGTGTGGACAACAAGCCAAGTTTTCGAACCAAAAAAGTTGAACTTTCAATTAAAAGGCTTGTCTCCGAATATCTCGTAACCCAAAAAGATTATCTTGTAAAATTTCCAACTGTTCGCTTTGAAATCACTGAAGTAAAAGTTAGCAAAGATCTAAGATTTGCAAAAATATTTCTTATTCATAATATTACAGAGACAGAATTTAAAGAATTTAACAAACTTTATCTCAGAGAAATACAAAACTTAATAGCAAGAACTCTGACAAGTAAATACACTCCAAAGATATCTCTAATATTTGACCAATCTTTCCAAGAGTCTTTAAAAGTACAATCGCTTCTTGATAAATTATAATTTTTAATGAAAGAAAAATTTTCTAGTAGCGGATGGTTACTTATAGATAAACCAGAGGGCATTGAGTCATTTGGAGTTATAAGAAAATTAAAATTTCTTTATTCATTTAATAAAATTGGATTTGCAGGAACCTTAGACCCTCTTGCTTCTGGTTTGCTATTAATAGGTATTAATAAAGCAACTAAAAAAATACCAAACATACACCAGTATCAAAAAAGTTATGAAGTTGAGATACGATTTGGTGCTTCAACAAACACTTTAGACTCAGAAGGAAGATTTTTAAAAATGACCCCTATTGGTCATAAAACCATAGACAGGGTTAATCACTTAAAAAAATACATAGGAACATATCAACAAAAAATACCAGACTTTTCGGCTCACAAATTAAAGGGCAAGAATTTTTATGAGCTTGCTAGAAAAAATGAAAAAATTGAAGACCGCTATAAAAAAGTATCAGTTCAGAGTTTAAAAGTTTTACTCTCTAATACATCTAAAATAAACGTTGAGCTGCATTGCCATTCAGGATTTTATGTGAGGGCTTTTGCAGAAGAGTTTGCAAATTCTTTAGGGGATATTGCATATGCTAGTATGATAAAAAGACTGAAAATAGGGACTTTTACTTTAAACCAAGCTATTCCCTATGAAAAAATCCTTGATTTCTCAAGCATAAATGATTTACATAGCAACCTGATTACCATTTGAGCTGGGCGACATCCTGGTCAGATGATGTTTGCTTTGAAAGGAGTATTGATGTCGGAAATACAAATAAACGATATAGCACGTGCTGATAATGACACTGGTTCACCAGAGTCCCAAATTTTTTTTCTCACAAAGAAAATTAATCTGTTAACAGAACATATCAAAATACATAAGAAAGATTTTCATTCTCGAAGAGGTCTGCTGATGATGGTTGGTAAAAGAAATAGATTGATGGCGTATTTAAAGAAGAGGAATGTAGGAAAGTACTCAGAAGTAGCAGATAAACTAAAACTAAGAAAAAAGTAAATACTTTTTAATTAGTGTAATAAGTAGAAAAGAGGAAGATGAAAATAGAACATACTTTTACGTTGGGTAACCAACAAATCACTTTAGAAACTAATCGAATTGCAAAGCAAGCAGATGCATCTGTTGTTGTAACTTGTGGCGAAACCATGGTTATGGCAAACATATGTGCTGCCAAAACACAAAAACCTGATATCGATTTTTTTCCTTTAACAGTTAATTATCAGGAAAAATATTATGCCTCTGGAAAAATTCCAGGAGGTTTCTTCAAAAGAGAAGCAAGGCCAACAGAAAGAGAGACATTAATCTGTCGATTAATTGATAGGCCTATTAGACCTCTTTTTCACAAAAATTTTAAAAATGAAACTCAAGTTACACTAACAGTTTTGTCATATGATGGATCAGTGGATCCAGATGTAATCGCAATGTATGCAACTGGTGCTGCACTTGCAATATCTGGTCTGCCCGTTGCAGGAACACTTGGTGCCGCTCGAGTTGGTCATATTGATGGCAAGCTAGTAGCTAACCCAACGATTGAAGAGTTAGAAAATTCAGCTTTAGATTTAGTTGTGGCCGGGACAGAAGAAGGTGTTTTAATGGTTGAATCCGAAGCAAAGGAACTTCCAGAAAGTACTATGCTTGAAGCTGTAATGTTTGGTCACGACTTTTATCAAACTTTTATTAAAGAAGTTCATGAATTTGCTGGAATGACAGAGATCAAAAAATTTGATGTACCTTCATTACCTGACTTTTATGAGGGTCTTCAAAAGGATATTGCCTCAAAAATTGCAGACCCAATTAAAGAGGCTTATGGTCTTGTTGATAAACAAGAAAGAAGTCAGAAGTTAGACGAAATCAGATCTTCAATTATAGATAACGTTGAAGATGATCAAGTATTAGCTGCCACTACTATTATTAAAAATATTGAAAAAGATGTTGTACGTGGTGACATCATCAAAAATAAAAATCGAATTGATGGTAGAAAACTTGATGAGGTTAGAAAAATTACATGCGAATTAGACCTTCTCCCTAGAGCCCATGGTTCTTGTTTATTTACCAGAGGAGAAACCCAAGCAATAGTTGTTACAACCCTTGGAACAGGAGACGATGAACAAATGATTGACTCTCTTGACCCTATGCACAAACAACATTTTATGTTGCATTACAACTTCCCCCCATACTCAGTTGGAGAGGTTGGAAGAATGGGTTCAACGGGTAGAAGAGAGATAGGTCATGGTAAGCTAGCATGGAGAGCGGTTCACCCGATGTTACCGACAAAAGAGGATTTTCCTTATACGCTTCGATTGGTCTCTGAGATAACTGAATCAAATGGCTCTAGTTCTATGGCTACCGTATGTGGCTCATCTCTTGCTTTAATGGCAGCAGGTGTTCCCATTAAAAAACATATTGGTGGAATTGCCATGGGACTAATCAAAGAAGGCGATGACTTTGTTGTGTTGAGCGATATCCTTGGTGATGAAGATCACTTAGGTGATATGGACTTCAAAGTGGCAGGTACCATGGATGGTATTACTTCACTTCAAATGGATATTAAAATTACAAGCATAACAAAAGAAATCATGGAGATAGCTTTAAATCAAGCATCAGGTGGAAGAAAACACATAATAGGAATTATGTCAGAAGCTTTACCAGAAGCTCGTACTAAGTTCTCAAAGCATGCACCTCAGGTAATTTCTATTTCTATTGATAAAGCTAAGATTAAAGATGTTATTGGGTCTGGTGGAAAAGTGATCAGAAATATTGTAGAGGTCTCAGGAGCAAAACTTGAAGTCAACGATGACGGTATTGTCAAAATTGCATCTAGCAATGAAGAGTCTATTAATACTGCAAAACAAATGGTTGAGGACATCGTCGCTGAGCCTGAAATAGGCAAGGTATACAATGGTAAAGTTGTAAAAATCGTTGAGTTTGGTGCCTTTGTTAACTTTATGGGAGCTCGTGATGGTTTACTACACGTCTCTCAAATCTCTCAAAAAAGAGTAGAGAATGTATCTGATGTTTTATCAGAAGGCCAAGAAGTGCAAGTGAAAGTACTCGACGTTGATCGTGCTGGTAAGGTAAAACTCAGCATGAAAGAAGTCTAAAATTTATTTCTAGCGCAGATATTTAAATTTATCTGCGCTATTAGTCTTATCCCTACACTCAAAGATAAATAGCTTATTTATTATTAACTAGGTAGAACATCTAATTCGTGATACTTGATCTCATCTTATAGTTCTCAAACACTCTCTGATAAAAAAGCATGCAAAAATTTTCTGATTTATCTATTTCACTATTGGTGTTAGATGCCATAAAAAAATTAAAGTTAATTAAACCAACGCCAATTCAAAAAATTTCTATTCCTCTGGCCCTTGAAGGAAATGATATATTGGGTACAGCACAAACTGGAACTGGTAAAACATACGCTTTTGGAATTCCATTAATTAATCATCTTACTTTGGATAAGGATAGTTACGCAATTATTCTCACACCAACTAGAGAGTTAGCTTTACAGGTTTCAAGTGCCTTAAAGGACCTTACATCAATGAAAAATATAATAGATACAGCCGTAATTATTGGAGGTGACTCTATCCAAAAACAGTTAAAACAATTAAAGAAAGCAAGATTAGTTGTAGGAACACCAGGGCGTATTCACGACCACATACGTCGAAAAAGTTTAAAATTATCAAAATTTAATTTTTTAGTCTTAGATGAAACTGATCGCATGTTGGACATGGGGTTTGTAGATGAGATTAAATCTATTATTGAAAAACTACCTTCTCATCAAACACTATTATTTTCTGCAACTCTGCCAAAAAAAATATCTGATATAGCAAAAAATTTTATGACCAATCCTCAGAGAGTAAATGTGGGAGAAGAAAACACTCCCTTAACAAATATCAAACAAGAGATTAAAAACGTTAACCAAAAAGAAAAATTTGAATATTTAAAATTAGAATTACTTGAAATAAATGGATCCGTAGTTCTTTTTGTGAAAACAAAAAGAAGTGCTGATAAAATAGCCATAAAGCTTAGAAAAGATAAATTTAACGCTGAAGCTATTCATGGGGATCTTCGCCAAAGTAAAAGAGAAAAAGTAATTTTAAAATTTAGAAAAAACAGGTTCCAAATTTTAGTAGCAACTGATGTAGCTGCAAGAGGTCTTGATATACCTCACATAGAACATGTAATTAACTACGATATTCCTCAAAACCCGGAGGATTATATTCACCGCATTGGAAGAACTGCTAGAGCTGGAGCAAAGGGAAGAGCTTTAACTTTTTTAACAGACGGTGATAAAAAAAATTGGAATGCTATTGGAAAATTAATTAATCCAAATGCACCTGCACCAAAAAGTAAATTAGACTCAAGAAGAAAAAAGTCTAAGAAGTCTTATAGGAAGTTTAAAAAAAAATATTTCAAGAAAAAATAGTCTTATAGTTCTTGGATGCTCATCCCAACATTATTATAGCCATTATCTACGTAAAGTATTTCTCCTGTAACACCTTTTGAGAGGTCGCTCATTAAGTAAACTGATGACTTCCCAATATCTTCTAACGATAATGGTTTTTTAATAGGGGAGTTTTCAATTGTATAATTATATATCTTTCTTGATTTATTAATAACAGCGCCCGCTAGAGTTCTCATTGGGCCTGCTGAAATCGCATTAACCCTTATTCCTCTGTCACCCATATCAACAGAAAGATACCTTATCGAAGTTTCTAACGCAGCCTTTGCAACGCCCATTACATTATAACTTTGCATATACCTTGTTGATCCATAATAAGTTAGTGCCATGATAGAAGCGCCGTCGTTCATCTTTGGGGAGAACAATCTTATCATCTCGGTTAAAGAGTATGCAGAAATATGTAGAGTTTTGAGAAAGTTTTCTTTGGAAGTATTTAAATACTTTCCAGACAGTTCATTTTTATCTGAATAGGCGACAGCATGAACAAAAAAATCTATATTACCATTAATTCCATCACGAACACTTTCAAGAGAGGAGGTGTCAGATACATCGCAGGGCATAATTCCAAGGCAATTAATTTTCTCAGACAGGGGCTCAACTCTTTTTTTTATAGAGTCATTTTGATAGGTTAAGTACATACTTGCACCCTCATCACTTAAAGATTTTGCAATACCCCAAGCAATAGAGTGATCATTAGCGATGCCTACAACTAATCCCTTTTTACCTTCTAAAATCTTAGTCATTATAACTAGTTAGGTAGATAGAGGCATTGGTTCCACCAAAACCAAAACTATTTGATAGGATAGAATTAATTTTAACATCATTTTTATTCTCTCGAAGAATATTCATTCCTTCAGCCTTTTCATCTAGGTTTGAAATATTAGCGGACTCGACCATAAAATCATTTTCCATCATTAAAAGAGAGTAAACAGCTTCCTGTACGCCAGTAGCACCAAGTGAGTGACCAGTTAAGGACTTTGTGGAACTTGTTGGAGGAACATTATCACCAAAAACTTCTCTTATACCTTTTAATTCAATCATGTCTCCCACAGGAGTGGAGGTTCCATGAGCATTAATATAATCAACGGGCCTTCCCTGAGTTGCCATATTCATACATCTCACGGCCCCTTCTCCAGAGGGTTGAACCATGTCATACCCATCTGATGTTTGACCAAAACCTTGAATTTCCGCTACAATATTCGCACCTCTTGTTTTAGCACTATCAAGACTTTCGACTACTAAAACGCCTGCACCTCCTCCAATGACAAAGCCATCTCTAGAAGAGTCATACGCTCGGGAGGCAACCTCGGGAGTTTCATTATATTTGCTTGAAAGCGCTCCCATAGCGTCAAATAAAATTGACATTGTCCAATGCGTTTCTTCTCCACCACCAGCAAATACAATCTCTTGTTGTCCATGTCTAATAAGATCGTAAGCGTTGCCAATACAATGCAAACTTGTAGAGCATGCTGAGCTGATAGAATAATTAACACCTTTAATTTTAAAAGGAGTTGCCAAGGTAGCAGAATTTCCTGATGCCATTGTTCTTGTAACCATATATGGCCCAATTTTTTTAACACCTTTTTCTCTTGCTATATCAAATGCTTGTTGTAATTGAAATGTTGATGGACCACCAGACCCCATTACTAATCCGGTATTAACGTTTGATATGAGAGTTTCATCAAGTCCTGAGTGTTCAATTGCCTCTTTCATTGCAATATAATTATAAGCAGCACCTTCACCCATAAAACGTAAGATTTTTCTATCTACATTTTCTTCAATATTTATTTTAGGTTTGCCATGTACGTGACTCCTCATCCCAAGCTCTTCATATTCTTCACAATGACTGATACCAGACTTCACATCTTTTAAACTTTGCAAAACCTCTTTTTTGTTATCGCCTATACAAGAAACTATACCGTATCCTGTAATGACAACTCTTTTGTTACTCATTAAACAAACCCACTCTTAAATCATTAGCGTGATATATTATTTTTTCTTTGTGTATTATTTGTCCATCTCCATAACCAATTGATAGCCCTTTTTTATTTAAAGATTTTTTTAAACTAACTTTATATTTAATTAATTCCTTATCTGGTTTTATTTCTTCTACAAATTTGATTTCCCCAACTCCTAGAGCACGACCTTTTCCAGGGTATCCAAGCCAACCTAAATAAAAACCTAACATTTGCCACAAAGCGTCAAGGCCCAAACATCCTGGCATGATAGGATCCCCTAAAAAATGACACTTAAAGAACCATAAATCAGCATTAATATCAAGTTCAGCGGTTATTTCGCCTTTTCCATGGACCCCACCATCCTTATTAACTTTAGTAATTCGATCAAACATAAGCATGGGTGGAGCGGGTAGTTGAGCATTCCCTTGTCCAAATAAATTCCCTTTTCCACATTCAATAATCTCTTCATAACTATAACTAGATTGGGGTGTAAATGTGTTCATATTAGTGAGGACAAACTTTGTCAGTCAATTGTAGTTTGTTTATGTCTGAAGTCAAAAGGTCTATCAAGCTGATTTCATTCACCAATTGAGTTTTATTTTTTGCAAGTGCAAATACAATTTTCATGCAAGCAAAACTAGTAACAAAGCCTGCAACTGGCCCAATCATAGCACTGTTCAAACAGCGGTGATTCTGATCAGCATATGGAAAAAGACACTCAAAACATGATGAGTTATTTTTTTGATAGTCTTGTGCAAAATAAATGCCTTCTGATGAGTTAATTGAGATAGATACAAAAGATATTTTGTTTATCTTAGAAAATTTTGAAGAAAAAATTTTGTTTTGATGGTTATCAGTGCAATCAAATATTAAATCAAATTTAATTTTTGGATTTTCTTCAATAAAAGACTTAAAATTTAATGAATGCTCTTTAATTATAGTCGTATTATTAACACTCTTAAGTTTATGCTTTGAGATTTTTGATTTTGACTTTCCAATATCATTTAGATCATAATTTATTTGACGATGTAAATTTGACTTTTCAATTTTATCATGGTCAATGAGATGTATTTCACCAACACCAGCCCGAACAAGATATTGTGATGCAACTGTTCCCAAGGCACCTAATCCAATTATACAAACCTTTTTTTTCGAGATATTAAGTTGTCCTGCCTCATCAATACCAGGAACTAGAATTTGTCTTCCAAATTCTTCTATCAGCTTATCACTTTGTTCCTGTTGACCCAAAACCACCACTTCCTCTCTTTGTTGTATTTAAATCGCTTACTAACTTAAAATTAATCTTTTCATATTTTGTCACAACCATTTGTGCAATTCTCATTTTATTGGTAACTTCAAAATTGTTCGATCCATGATTAATTAAAATCACTTTAATTTCACCTCTATAATCTGCATCAATGGTCCCTGGGCTATTTAAAACAGTAATTGAGTTTTTTAACGCTAATCCACTTCGAGGTCTGATCTGAACCTCGAGACCATCAGGTATTTCAAAAATCAACCCTGTCCCAATTAGTTTTGTTTGTTGAGGAGCAATATCAACATTCCCATTTGGTAGGAATGCTCTAATATCCATCCCAGCGCTTGACGATGTCTCATAAGCTGGAAGATCGACACTGTCGTCTATTTTTTTTACTTTAATATCAACCATATTAAGCTTTAATATTTTTAAGATACTTAACTATTTTATCAGCAAAAATTGTTTTGCTAACACTACCTATTTTTAATGAGGCACCCGATCTCCCAATTAAAATACCATTGTTATAGTTGGTATTAAAAATTTTATTCTTAGGTGTTGGATAGTTTAAAACAATAAAATCACAATTTTTGCTCAATAGCTTTTTTTTTGCATTCTGCAATACATTGTCAGTTTCATAAGCAAATCCAACTGTAATTTTAGGTTTATTTTTTCCAGTTGACATTGATTTTAAAACATCAGGATTGTTGATCAGTCTCAAAGATAAGCCATTATTTTTTTTTATTTTTACTTTACTATATTTTTCAACTTTATAGTCACCAACCGCTGCATTAAAAATTCCTAAATCTACCGACTTATATTTTTTTGCTTCTTTTAACATATCTTTAGCACTGGAAGTAAAAATATACTTAACATTTTTTGAAACTATTTGTTTAACTTGAATATATCCATGCAAACAAATAATTTTATAATTAGATTTTAAAAGACTTTTTATTAAGGCCATACCTTGCCGACCCGATGATTCATTAGAGATATATCTTACCGGATCAATATACTCTCTAGTAGACCCAATGGTTATTAATGCTTTTTTCACTTATTTAAGTTGATTAAGTATTTCGCCAGGGTCAACTAATCGACCACTTCCATACTCACCGCAGGCTAAAGAGCCGTCATCAGGCCCAATAAACTGATGACCAATTTTCTTTAAATAGTCCACATTATTTTGAATAATCGGATTAGCCCACATTTCTTTGTTCATAGCAGGAGCAAAATATATAGGTTTGTTTGCTGCAATCATACATGTCAACGCAAGATCATCACAAAAACCTTTTGCAAACTTAGAAATAATGTTAGCTGTTGCAGGGTAAACAATAATATGAGAATTATCTCGAGCTAGTTTTATATGTCCAATTTTTTTTTCCATATCTAAATCAAAAAGCTCAGAATAAACTTGTTTATTACTAATTGTTTCAAGTAATAATTTAGATATAAATTCAAATGTGTTTTTTGTTGCAATAACTTCATAGTCAATTGATTTTTTTTGGCATTCACGAATTAAATCTAAAGACTTGTAGCAGCCAACACTTCCCGTAATAATGATCAATATTTTCATTTTTTCTGCAATATATATATGCTGTTCGCCCCAGAAATGAAATCAATAGTTTTAACATGAGAAAAACCAATATTTTTCAGCTCATTCACAAGACTAATTTGAGAGGGAAAAGAAATAATACTCTCAGCTAAGTATTTATAGCTGTACCTGTCATGAGCGACGATACTACCAGTAAAAGGCAAAACATATTTTAAAAAGTTTTTATATGGTTTCTTAAGTAAATCTCTTTTTGGTATACCAAATTCCATAATTAAAAAATAACCATTTTTTTTTAAGCATCTATAGATCTCAGTAAAGCCATCTTTTCGATTTTTAAAATTTCTCACACCGTAAGTACAAGTTATAGTTTGAAAAAAATTTTTTCTGTATGGTAGGTTTTCTGCATATCCTACTTGGTAATTAATATCTTTAGATTTATTTTTTTTTCGAGATATATTGTGCATTTCAGAGACAGGGTCTATAGCATAAAGATATTTCGTCATAGGTAGTAAATTGAAGATATCCCCACTACCACTTGCTATATCTAAAATTTTTTCATTAGTTTTATGTTTCGATGAGACAAGATCTACAAAATATTTTTTCCAAAGCCTATGTATGCCTAGACTCATAATATCATTCATTAAGTCATATTTTGCATGAGATACATTTTCAAAAATATCTGTAATATTATATTGATTTGAACTATTTTTAGACATCATGCCTGAATTACCTGAAGTAGAAACTACAATAAGATATTTAACCTCAAAAGTTAAAGGAAAAAAAATTATTTCCATTAGTAAGTCACAAAAAAAATTAAGAAAAAATTTAAACTTTAAAGATCTTGAGTCTATATCTCAGAGAAAAATTATATCTGTAAAACGTTTTGCAAAATATATCCTTATAAGACTAGACAGCGATAATTATTTGATAGTTCATTTAGGAATGAGTGGAAGATTAAAGTTTTATTTAAATGAAAATTATAAAAAAGAGAAACACGATCATGTCGTTCTTCAATTTGATAAATTTAAAATAGTCTTTAATGATCCTCGTCGGTTTGGCATGTTTTTTAGACTTGAAGATATAAAAGAGGTAGAAATTTTTTTTTATAATTATGGCACTGATCTATTAGTTAATAAGGTAAAGATCCAAGAAATATATAAAAAATTCATTAGCAAAAAAGTATCTTTGAAACAGGCGTTACTTAATCAAAGTTTGATAGTAGGAATTGGAAATATTTATGCAAACGAAGCACTTTTTCATTCAAGATTAAGCCCTCTAAGGATTACGAACTCTCTTAATTTAGCAGAATTGACTCAGCTAATAAGCTCTTGCAAATTTGTATTAAAATTATCTTTGAAGAACGGAGGCTCATCTATAAACGATTACAAATCTCCAGACGGAACACTGGGAAGTTTCCAGAGTTTGTTTAAGGTTTACCAAAAGAAACATGTAATTTATAAAAAAAAATCCTATAAAATAAAAAAAATCATTCAAAATGGTCGTTCGACCTTTTTTTCACCTGCTTTACAAAAATAAAAAAAACTATATAAGTTATTAACGTTATTAAACGAACAACCTGTTAACAAATTTTTTATATGCCACAACACAAATCAGCAAAAAAAAGACTTCGTCAATCTGATAGAAAAAAAACTGTTAACAAAGCAGTTAAATCTAATGTTTCAACCCAATTGAAGGCAATTGATAAACTCATCAAAGATAAAAAAGTAGAGGAATCAATGGAAAAATTAAAATTGGTCATGTCTGTTTTGCATAAGTCTACTAAGAAGAAAATTATGCATCTTAATAAAGCTTCAAGAGCTATCTCCAAACTACAAAAAGATATTTCTGCAATTTCTAAATAATTCCTTTTTTCAAGATATTTTTTTTAAAAAAAACATTTTTTTTTATTCTTCTTTTTTAACTTTTCATGTTTAAATGCCCTTTCGTTTAGAGAGAGGAATATACATAGTGGAAGAAGAACTGCATCAAGGTGGCATAGATGTGTCCTGGTCCAAGATAACATCTGAATTAAAAAAATCTCTAGACAAAGATACCTTCCAAAATTGGATTAAACCAATTTATTTTGAATCACATATAGATACTTCTCTCACCCTTTCAGTTCCAACAAGATTTTTACGTGATTGGATAATAAAAAACTATGCCTCAGTTATCAAAAAAGCATATATGGACCAAGGTCATAGTATTGATAAACTAGCGATACTCGTAAAAGAGAATAATGACCGTATTATTCCTGGTACAGAAGTAATCTATGAGGATAAAGATGATGATGAAGACACATATTATGATGACATCTCTGCACCATTAGACCCAAAATTTACTTTTGATAATTTTATTGTTGGAAAGCCCAATGAGCTAGCATATGCAGCTGCGCAACGAGTTGCGCAGTCAGAGGTGGTAAGTTTTAATCCATTATTTTTATATGGAGGCGTTGGTTTAGGTAAAACACATTTAATGCATGCAGTAGCTTGGAATATAAAAAAAAGAAATCCAAAAAAAAATGTTGTTTATTTAACTGCGGAAAAATTTATGTATCAATTTATCAAAGCCCTAAGGTTTAAAAATATTATGAGCTTTAAAGAACAGTTCAGATCAGTAGACGTTCTTATGATAGATGATGTGCAATTTATTATTGGTAAAGATAATACCCAAGAGGAATTTTTCCATACTTTTAACACTTTAATTGACAAAAAAAGACAAATTATTATTTCAGCAGATAAATCACCCGCAGATCTTGACGGTTTAGAGGATAGATTAAAATCTAGATTAGGCTGGGGATTAGTTGCAGATATACACCCTTTAACCTACGAGTTACGATTAGGTATCCTTCAAGCAAAAGCTGAGCAAAAATCTTTACAACTAAAACAAGAAGTGATGGAATTTTTAGCAAATAAAATTACTAATAATGTCAGAGAAATGGAAGGTGCTTTAAATAGATTGGCTGTTCATGCATCAATTCAAGACTCTGAAATATCTGTTGACCTTGTGAAAGATGTTCTAAAAGATTTACTAAGAACTAACTCTAGAAAAATTACAATTGATGAAATCCAAAAAAAAGTTGTTGAGCATTACAATATTAAACTTTCAGATATGCATTCTCCTAGAAGATCAAGATCTGTTGCGCGTCCAAGACAGGTAGCTATGTATTTAGCAAAATCAATTACAACAAGATCTTTACCTGAAATTGGTAGAAAATTTGGTGGCAGAGACCACACTACCGTTATCCATGCTATTAAGACCATTGAAGAAATTATGGTGAATGACCCTAACTTAGCAGAAGATATTGAACTTTTGACTAGAATATTGCAAACTTCCTAAATGGATTTTAGAGTTAGTCGAGAGGCTTTTTTAAGAGTTTTAACTCATGTCAGTTCAATTGTTGATAGTAGATCGACTATTCCAATTTTATCCAATATCTATATTAAATGTGACAATAACCAAATTGAAATAAGATCAACAGATATGGACATCTCCATTCGAGAATTTGTTTCAACTGACTCTTCAAAAAACGGTGAAGCAACGGTCAACTCCAGAATACTTACTGATATAATTCGTAAAACAAAAAAAAACTCTATTGTAAAATGTAAATTAGAGGGAAATAGACTAATAATAAACTCTGATAACTCCGTTTTCGAATTAAACGCATTAACTGCAGATGAGTTCCCAAAGTTTGTACCGTTAGACCCAACAAACTCTTTCGAGCTATCTATACCTCAGATTAAAAGACTCTTTAATAAAACAAAATTTGCAATATCTGCCGAAGAGACAAGATATTATCTAAATGGTATTTACTTTCATACTGTCACCAATGGAGCAAAGTCTACTTTAAGATGCGTTGCTACTGATGGTCATAGATTAGCTAAGACAGAGTTAGATCTAGCAAATGTTATCAACATATCAGGTATCATTCTCCCAAGAAAATTTATACTTCAGTTAGACCGTATGTTAGGGGACTTTGAAGGTAAGGTAAAAATAATATGCACAGATACTCAGGTAAGCTTAGAAGCAGATAATTTCATAATAATAAGTAAGCTTATCGATGGAACTTTCCCAGATTACGAAAAAGTAATACCTGTATCTAATGACAAATTACTGCAAGTTGAAGCGGAACCATTTTTTAATGCTATTGATAGAGTCTCGACTGTAAATCAAGACAAAACACCCACAGTTAAATTACAATTTGAAAATAATAGTATTAAGATTATGGCTACAAGCACAGACAGCAACAAAGGAGACGAAGAGGTTGCAGCAAACTACGCTGCTGAGGGTTTAGAAATACTTTTTAACTCAAAATATATTTTGGATTTACAAGACGTGATTGAAGGAGATACTATGATCTTAGAGTTACTCAATCAATCATCGCCAGTCATAGTAAAGGACCCTAAAGACTCAACAAGTTTATATATTTTAATGCCAATGAGAATTTAATTGTCCCCACCACTGAAGGGTTTACAGTTATCTAACTACAGAAATTTCATAAACAAAAAAGAAGTTTTTAAATTTGAACATACTTTGTTTAAAGGAAAGAATGCTGTTGGAAAGACCAATATTTTAGAGGCCATAAGTTTTTTATGCCCTGGCACAGGCTTTAGAAAAGATGGAATACAAAATTTTATTTTTCAAAAACAAGAAAAATTAAAGAGTTCTATTACTTTTGATTTTGAGAATGAGGATTTAGAAAATCATTTGACTATTGAATTAAGTAACAAAGATGAAAGATGGTCTAAACAATATTTTTTAAATGATAAAAAAATACAACAACAAAAATTATTGGATATTTTTCAACTGTTTTGGTTTACGGAGATAGATAAGGTTTATTTTATTAAAGATACTCAATATCAAAGAAATACTATTAATCGAATTATTTGCTATTTTGACCCAAAATTATTTAGTTTATTGAATCAATACGCTAAGCTAAGAAGAGAAAAAAAAAGAATATTACAATCCTCACAGGAAAATTCATGGCTTATTTCAATCGATAAACAACTCTTTGATATAGGTAAGTCTATTATCGAAATCAAAATAGAGTTTCTCAAAGAATTTCAAAATTTTTTATCAGATGATAGCAAAAAGTTCTTTGATTTTGAAATTATTCCAAGTTTTGGCTTATCAGACAAAGAAAATTTTTTAGAAAAATTTCAAAGAGGTCTTTCGGATGAGAGCCAATGGCCAAATGATCATAAACTTCAGTCAGATCATGATCCAAAAAAATCAATTTTTGAGATTACAAACAATCAAAAAAATATTTCTCAACTATCTTCTGCACAGTCAAAAATGTTAATTTTAAGCCTACTTCTTAGTTGTGCAAAATTTCTAAATCGTAACAGAATTACTATTTTTTTAATTGATGAAATATTTGATAACTTTGATATGGTAAATATTAATAAAGTTATTGAATACTGTGCAGAAAATAAATTTCAGACCTTCTTCTCAACCACTGATAACTTCACGCTCAAAGGAAATATAAACAATTTAGAAATAAAGGAAATTTTTTAATGACAGATCAATATACAGCATCCTCAATCAAGGTCTTAAAGGGCTTAGAGGCCGTGAGGAAAAGACCAGGTATGTATATTGGTGATACTGATGATGGTACAGGTCTGCATCATATGGTTTACGAGGTGTTAGATAATTCTATTGATGAGGCGCTTGGAGGCTATTGTGACAATATTCAATTAATTATAAATAAAGATGGATCCGCAACAATCTCTGATAATGGCAGAGGGATACCTGTTGATAAGCATAAAACTGAAAAGGTACCTGCTGCAGAAGTTATAATGACTCAATTACATGCAGGAGGTAAATTCGACCAAAATAGTTATAAAATTTCGGGGGGTCTTCACGGAGTCGGTGTTTCTGTTGTTAATGCTCTATCTGAAAAGCTCTCCTTAACTATCCGTAGAGGTGGAAAAATTCACACTATGGAATTTAAAGATGGTGTTACATCAAAAAAATTAACAGAGGTGGGAGTTATGAAAAAGACTGAGCGTTCTGGTACCACTGTTCAATTTTGGCCATCCAAAAAAATTTTTTCTAACACAACTCTAGTACTTAAAACTTTAGAAAATAGAGTTCGTCAATTAGCTTTTCTTAATTCTAACGTCCGAGTAACATTGGCAGATATGCGCACTCCTAAGGCAGAACCAATAGAGTTTTATTATCAAGGAGGTTTGACAGCATATGTTCAATTTCTTAATTCTAGAAAATCAACTTTAAATAAAATAATTCCATTTAATGGCGAGTCTAATGGAATTAAAGTTGAAGGAGCTTTGCAATGGAATGATGGATACAATGAAAATATGTTATGTTTTACAAACAACATACCCCAGGGAGATGGAGGAACACACCTTCAGGGTTTTCGATCAGCACTTACTCGCTCACTAGTTGGATATTCAAACACCGTTGCTGTCTCAAAGAAAGGTAATATTACTATATCAGGAGATGATGCTAGAGAGGGTATGACATGTGTATTATCTGTTAAGGTTCCTGACCCTAAGTTTTCATCACAAACAAAAGATAAATTAGTTTCATCAGAAGTTAGACCTGTTGTTGAGAAAATTATCTCAGAACAATTAAGTGCTTGGTTGGAACAAACACCAGGAGAAGCAAAAAAGTTAGTATCAAAAATTATTGAGGCCGCAAGTGCTCGAGAAGCAGCAAGAAAGGCCAGAGAGCTAACAAGAAGAAAAAATGTATTAGAGACATCATCACTTCCAGGTAAATTAGCTGACTGCCAAGAAAAAGACCCCATTAATTCAGAGCTTTTCATAGTCGAGGGTGACTCTGCAGGCGGCTCTGCTAAGCAAGGTCGAGATAGAGTAACTCAAGCCATACTTCCACTTAGAGGTAAAATATTAAATGTAATTAAAGCCAATCCTCATAAAATATTAGAAAATAACGAAATTTCTGCTCTTATCACTGCAATTGGTGCTGGATATGGAAATCCACCAAAGGATAAAGAATATAATCCATCTGATTATTTTAATCCTGACTCAATGCGTTATCATAAGATTGTTATTATGACAGACGCGGATGTCGACGGAAGTCATATTAGAACGTTATTACTCACATTTTTTTACCAATTTATGAGAGATATCATAACCACTGGACGGTTGTATATTGCTCAACCTCCTCTTTATAAGGTTAAAAAAGGAAATGCTGAAAATTATTTATTGGACGATAAGGAACTTACAAAGTTTTTACTTTTAAATAATAAAGATGATCTTGACTTTAACATTTACAATAAAAAGAAAAAAATCCAACTAAAAGAGGAGCAGTTAAATGAGTTAATTGATTTAGCTTCTCGTGCAAACTCTGCTTATCAAAATTTAGATCTTACATATTTAGACACACAATTTTTTGATCAAATCATTAATACTGGATTATTTTTCTTGGATTTTCCTCCAAATAAAATTGAAAAGTCTCAATTTAAAACTTTTCTCTCCAATTTGAATCAGGTTTATAAATCACAAAATATTAAATTTACATTTCAAAGTATGATTAGTAATGAACTTGTTTTTTTACAAGAGAAAGAGGGTTATAATAAAATTATAAAAGTTCCCTTAGATAAATTACTACATTTAAGAGAGTTCATTTCTATAGAAAATTTAAATCTTTATAACAAAATGGGTTTTTCAAAATCCACTGATGCTTACTTTGGGATTTCTAAGCTATCATCAAAAGAAAACTTTAATTGCAATGGACTTGTTGAATTTTTTAACACCCTTTTTGAAATGAGCAAAAAAGGTCAATCAATAAGTCGATATAAGGGCCTAGGTGAAATGAACCCTGAACAATTATGGGAGACAACTTTAGACCGAACAAACAGAAAGTTGCTCCAAGTTAAACTTGAAGATCAAATTAATGCCGAAAGACAACTCATAATGCTTATGGGAGATGATGTGACTGATAGGAAAAGTTTTATCCAAGAAAATTCAGTCAAAGTAGCAAACTTAGATATTTAGTTGGATAATCAAAAAAACTCCCTTTTCGTAAATTCCTCCGATTTTCTGATAATACGAGCTATTGCTTTTGGTGGTCAGGCCACCACTTTATCAATTACACAGTATTTTTTTGAGATTTCAAAAATAGTTGCGACTGCTTCATGGACAATAGCCTTTGTCTTGATGGCTAGCATTATTCTAGGTTTTTACTTAAACAAAGGAGATAAAATTATTTCAGAGAGACAAGTTTTTTTATTTTTATGTTTCGATATTATACAAATTTCAAGTTTAATTGCTTTGAACGGTGGATACACTAATCCTTTTATATTCATCATATTAGCCCCTATTGCTATTGCAGCCTCATACTTAACTATAGAAAGAATAATTATTATTTTAAGTTTGGCGTTAGTTTGTTTTGCCTTAATATTTAATTTCTATATTTCTCTTCCTCTATCTGTTCATCCTAATATTAATTTTACATATAGCTTAGCTATCATGATCTCTCTCTTTATTAGCAGCATCTTTCTGGTTTTCTATCTTTATTACTTTTCTTTAAACTACAAAAACACACAAAAAGCTTATGAATTAGCAAGTAAGCAACTTCAAAATGAAAAAGAACTTTTAAAAGTAGGCGGATTAGCAGCAGCAGCTGTTCATGAATTAGGGACACCATTGAATACAATAAACCTAATTGTTGGAGATTTTAACCAAGATAAAAAACTTAAAGATGATTATGGAAAAGACATTAAAACTTTATTGTTAGAATTAGATAGATGTAAGGCAATACTTAAAGAACTTTCAACAAATCCAGAGTCAACAGAACTCTCCTCTGAAATAACTAATATGTCACTAGATGCATATACACAATCTTTGTGCGAACAATTCTCAAATAATTATCGCGCAGTAAATTTAGATTATAGATCAGATGAAAATTCTAAAAATATTAATATTAAAATTACACCTGAGCTTAATATTGCCATGAATAATATAATCAAAAATGCAATTAGTTTTGCGTATAAAGAAATATTAATAATTTCAGAAACTTCAACAAATACATATTCTATCAAAATCCGTGATGACGGCCCAGGTTTTGATAAAAAGTTTATAGCTAATTTTGGAAAACCATTCTATTCTAGCAGGCCTGAAAAAGGGGTAAATATGGGCCTTGGGTTATTCATAACAAAACAAATGATTGAAAATCTAAATGGCGAAATATCAGTACAAAGTAATAATGGAGCAGAAGTAACTTTAACATGGCAGATTTAGAACAAAACGCAGTAACAAAAGACAAAACACTTTTTATTATTGAGGACGATAAGCCCTTTCGTGAGCGATTAACCACTTCTTTTCAACGAAAAGATTTTACAGTAACAGCAGCAGCATCTAAAAAAGAGGCATTAGACGTTCTATCTGGCAATAACTTTAATTACGCCATAGTCGACCTCCGTTTAGGGGATGGCTCTGGACTCGATGTTATTAAGGTAATAAAAGAGCAAAACCCAGATTGTCGGACTGTTATGTTAACTAGTTACGGTAACATAGCTACAGCAGTGTCATCCGTAAAATTAGGCGCTGATGATTACTTAACGAAACCAGCTAATATTGACGATATTGAAAAATCACTAATGTCCTCGACGGCTTCATCTCTGCCTCCACCTCCTGAAAATCCAATGTCTGCAGATAGAATTAGATGGGAACATATACAAAGAGTTTTTACTCAGTGTAACCGTAATGTTTCTGAAACAGCAAGACGATTAAAAATGCATCGAAGAACTCTTCAAAGAATTCTAAATAAGCACGCCCCTAAAGAATAGTATATACCTGCAATCTTTGTTATTCTGCCTAGATGTCTGAGTCTCGGTTAATTCTTGTAGATGGTTCAGGATATATTTTCCGAGCCTACTACGCCTTACCCCCTATGAATAATTCTAAAGGCATACCCACCAATGCTGTTTATGGATTTTGTAATATGATGCTTAGACTAATAGAAGAACACCCCAGTGACAAAATACTAATAATACTTGATGCTGGTAAGAATACTTTTCGAAACACTTTATTTCCCGATTACAAAGCGAACCGTGGAGAGGCACCTGAGGATTTAATACCCCAATTTAGTATTATTCGTGAAGCTATTGAAGCTTTTGGACTCGACGTTATTGAAAAAAAAGATTTTGAGGCTGATGACGTTATCGCAAGTTATGTTAAATATGGAGAGGATAATAAAGTACCCACTACTGTATTTAGTTCTGACAAAGATCTTTTTCAATTGTTATCAGCGAACAATCGCATCATGGACCCAATGAAAAATGTTGAGATTGATGAAGCAAAAGTAATGGAAAAATTTGGAGTCGGCCCAGATAGAATTACAGATGTTCAAGCTCTAATAGGAGATAGTGTTGATAATATACCGGGGGTTCCAGGAATAGGTCCTAAAACAGCAGCTAAATTAATTAATGAATTCGGTACTTTTGAGAAACTTTTGCTAAAAAAAGATCAAATTTCAAATGTTAGAATAAAAAACCTTATTAATGACCATGAGGAGTCTGCAAAAATTAGTCATAAGCTTGTCATTCTAAAAAACGATCTTGATTTACCTATTAAAATAGAAAAGTTAAAACAATTTGATGACTCCACAAAGTTGAATGACTTCTTCAAAAAGTACGAATTTAAATCACTTATAAGAACTAGTGCCAATGAAACAAAACCTCATGCATCAAAAAAAAATATAGATTTTAAATCATTAACTAAAACAAAAGAAATAATAGAATATCTAAATTCTCTTAAATCTGAAAAAATATTGGCTATAGATTTAGAAACTGACAGTTTAGACGTAAATATTGCAAATATTATTGGGATATCTTTATCGAATGCCGAACAAGCTTATTACTTACCGTTTAAATCCCCAGAAAATGAATTATCCAAGAAAGATCAAGAAAGTGTGCTCAAAAACCTTAGTGAACTGTGTGGAGATGAATCCATATTAAAATTATTTCACAATGCAAAATATGACTCTGTAATATTAAAACGTTTTGGTGTCAACACTGTCTCTTTCCAAGATACATTACTTATGTCTTTTTTTGTTAACAATGGTTTAACAAAACATAACTTAGAGGATTTGTATTATTACTATTTTGGAGAAGAAAAAGAAAAGTTCAAAGATGTTATAAAAAATGAGTCCAAGAGAAAATACAAAGATTTTTCTGAAGTGCCATTAGAAGCCGCTACAAATTATGCCGCTCATGATGCATATGCTACATTCAAATTATATGAAACTCTCAATGAGCAGATTGCTGCGTCCTTAGATAGTTGGATTTATTATGATATTGATAAAAAACTAAGCTTAGTTCTCCAAGAAGTAGAGAGCAATGGTTGTAAAATTGATTTAAAATTTTTAAATAAACTAGAAAAAGATCTCAACAAAGAGATTGAAAAAATTGAGCAGAAAATATTTAAGATTGCTGGCGAAGAATTCAATATTGGATCCCCAAAACAATTAACTGAAATTTTCAAGAAATTAGATATAAAAGTCACAAAGAAGACTAAGGCAGGAGACTTTCAAACAAATGTGAAAGTATTAGAGCAGTTAGAGTCCGAAGGTGTTGAAATAGCCTCACATATTTTGCAATGGAGGCAATACTCTAAGCTTGTATCTACCTATACATCGTCATTAGCTGATCACGCAGATAAAAAAGACAGGGTTCATAGCACATTTAATATTGCCGCAACCATAACAGGACGACTAAGTTCATCTGAACCTAATCTTCAAAACATCCCAATCAGAACTGAAATCGGAAAAAAGATAAGAACAGCCTTTATAGCTGAAAAAGATCATGAGCTTTATAGTTTTGACTACTCACAAATTGAACTTCGAGTTTTATGTGAGGCGTGTGAAGACCCAAATTTATTGAAAGCTTTCCAAGAAGATCAGGACATTCATGAAAGTACGGGCCAATTAGTTTTTAATAAAAAAATAATTAACGATAATGACAGAAGGATGGCCAAGATTATTAATTTTGGAATAATCTATGGAATTAGCCAATATGGTTTAGCTAAACAGTTAGGCGTTAGCAATGCGGAAGCTAAGCTTTTCATAGATAACTATTTTAAAAAATTTCCAAACATTAATGACTTTATGAAAGCAACAACCGACAAAGCAAAAAAACTAGGTTACGTTGAGAACCTTTTTGGAAGAAAGTCTCACATTAAAGACATTAATGCTAAAAACTTTATGCTCCGATCTTTTGCAGAAAGACAAGCTATCAATGCTCCTATTCAAGGCACAGCTTCTGAGTTAATAAAAATTGCAATGTTGGATATTCATAATTATTTAGAGAAAAATAAATGTAAATCTAAAATGACATCTCAAGTCCATGATGAGCTTTTATTTGAAATTTATAAAAAAGAAAAAAATATTATTCCAGAAATAGCTAAGTTGATGGAAACATCACATCAAAAATATAAGTCATTTAAAACACCTATAAAAGTTGACTTTGGTGGTGGATTGAATTGGGGCGAAGCCCATTAAAACATAGATAATATTAATTTTTTTATTACCCAAAGTTGCTTTCGTTTTAACTTTTAAAAGTGATGGTTCACTTGTTGATAGTAAAGGAAAAATCTCACTTGTTGGTTATCATGGTGTAACCTTAGCCAATTGCTATTCAATAGAAGAATCTAAAAAAAAAATATAAAAAAATATTTAGAAAGCTTGTTTTAATTTACACTAATATATTTTACCAAGATGAGCTAGGGCCTTTAAGAAATTCGATTTCTTCTGGTGTTGATTTTCGATTTAAAATTTTGTTTCGATGAGGATACCTACCAAATCTTTTGATCACAACCATGTGATCGCTCCAAGATTTTTTTATATTTTCATAGTTAGTACTTTCTTTTAAAAACACTTCACCAAGTTGATTAACATAGTTATGATCTTGAAGATCCTCGCTATGTACGAGAGGCAAAAGGTAAAAAAGTCGCTCCGATATATCTAATTCATCTAAATACTGTCGGTCAACACCCTCTGTCACTAATAGTCTTGCCTTTGTATCTTGTGAGTAGGACTTTGGGTCTTCCCTATAAAGGTTTCTAGAGAATTGGTCTAAGAGAATAACAAGAGCTAAACTGCTCTTTGGCTCATCCTGCCAGTCATCATATTCATTCCGAATAGCTTTTTCCACATCATCTAAAAAGCGTTCTCTTATTTTCTGATCATATTTGTTATTTTTAGCCCAGTGGTCTTTTGAAGATGACTCTTCAAACCAAAATTTTAATATTTCTTCGTAATTTTTAAAAGTCACTAAAAGTTATCGTCAGGCTTATTAAATGCCATCCAACGTTCTAACTCTTGGTATCCACCAATTTTTTCACCATTGATAATTATCTGTGGGAAAGTCTTAGCAGTTGGAAATATTTCAAAAAATTGTTCTCTGCTATAATCTTGATTTAACATCAATATTTCAGGGTCATGAGTAGCTAAGGCTGACTTAGCCATAGTACAAAAAACACAATTATCTTTGCTATATATCTTTACTTGCACTTAGAAAGACTCGTCAAATGACAAGGAGCGATCTGTTGGACGCTGATATTCAGTAACTCTTTTTTCGAAAAAATTAGTCACATTTTGAACATCCAGAGCTCTCATAAAGTCAAACGGATTTTCTGTATTAAAAACTCTATCAAATCCAAAAAGATCAGCTATACGATCTGATACAGCTTCGATATACATACACATCATCTCTTTGTTCATGCCAATAAGATCAACAGGTAGCGCGTCGGTGACAAATTCTTTTTCAAATTCAACTGCTTCTCTAACAATTTCTTCAAACTCTGATTGGGTTACAGCGCCTGGTATTAAATCCATTGATTTAATATCTTCATCTGACAATGTTCCCTTATTAAACTTATCACTTAATGTTTTAAACATTAAAGCAGAGAAACTAAAATGCATTCCTTCATCTCTTGCAATCCAATCATTAGAAAGTGCTAGGCCTGGAAGTAGACCCCTTTTTCTAAAGTAGTAAATGGCACAAAAAGATCCTGCAAAAAATAATCCCTCTACCAAACCAAAAGCTATTAATCGCATAAGTAAATTCTGATTTCCATTAAGCCACTTTGAAACCCACTGCGCTTTTTTATTAATACAGGGAACATTTTGAATTGCAGAGAACAACTTATCTTTTTCTGATGGGTCCTCAACGTAGGCTTCTATTTGTAAACCATACATTTCAGCATGAATAGACTCATTTAGCATCTGCATGGTAATAAATAATCGAGACTCAGGAATTAAAATTTCATTATAAAATCTTGAAGCTAGGTTTTCGTTTATCATAGCCTCTGAATTTGCAAAGAATGCAAGCACATGTTTAATAAAGTGTATTTCTCCTTCACCCAGTGTTTTTAGATCTCTTAAATCATCTTGGAGTGAAACTTCTTCGGGTGTCCAAAACGCTTGTACGTGCTGTTTATAACGATCGAAAATTTCTTGATGTTGAATAGGGAAAATTGATTTGCATCCTTTAGATATCATGACTTGCTCCTTAAAATAAATTGATAAAACATCTTACGCACTACATGTTACGCAATCTTCTGGTTCATTAGATTGCGCCTCTTTCACATAAGACTCTTTTGCTTTTTTTTCAGAAGACACGGTTACTTTAACTGCGTCTACAGCTGATCGGCTTCTCAGGTAATACATGCCTGTTTTCAAGCCTTTTTTCCATGCATACATATGCATAGAGTTCACTTTTCCAAAAGTAGGGGTTGCCAACCATAAATTCATGGATTGGGTTTGATCGATAAATGGCGCTCTGTCCGCTGCCATATCAATGACTGTTTTTTGAGATGTTTCCCAAACAGTTTTGTAAACATCTTTAAGGTCTTCGGGGAATCCCTCAATATTCTGAACAGAGCCATTTTCTAATATAATTTGATCGCGTAATTCTTTACTCCAAAGATTCCTTTTCATCAATTCTTTTACAAGGTGACGATTTACTAATAAGAATTCACCAGAGAGAGTTTGTCTTTTATAAATATTTGATGTTTGCACTTGGAAGGTTTCTGTATTTCCTAAGATGATACCAGTTGAAGCTGTCGGCATACAAGCTGTAGTCAAGGAATTACGTACCCCGTGTTTTTGAATCTTCTCCATTAGGCCTTTCCAGTCCCACATACTTGATGGTTTAACACCCCATAGATCAAATTGAAATTGTCCCTCAGAGAGAGGAGAGCCCTTAAAAGTAGAATAGGGTCCTTTGTCAGCTGCAAGCTCCATTGATGCTTCTAAGGCACCAAAGTAGACTGTTTCAAATATTTGCTTATTAATAATCTGTGCTTGAACAGAGTCATATGCAATATTCATTTTGAAATAAACATCAGCTAGACCTTGTATGCCAAGGCCAATTGGTCGATGACGACTATTTGAGTTCTCTGTCTTATCTGTAGGATAAAAATTAATATCTATAACTTGATCCAAGTTTTTTGTAGCTAGTTTCGCAACTTGGTATAAGTTTTGGTAATCAAATTTACTTTCATCTGTAACAAACTTTGGTAATGCAATTGATGCTAAGTTACAAACAGCTGTCTCATCTTTTTCAGAGTATTCAACTATTTCTGCACACAGATTAGATGATTTAATTACCCCAATATTCTTTTGGTTAGATTTTTTATTTACAGCATCTTTGTAAAGCATATACGGCTGACCAGTTTCAATTTGTGCTTCAATGATCTTTGACATCAAGGCCCTTGCCTTAATTCTTTTAAGATCAGGCATTTCATTTTCGTATTTAGTGTATAGTTCTACAAACTCATTCCCATAAGTGTCAGATAATCCAGGACATTCATGTTCACTCATTAATGTCCAATCAGCATCCTCTTCAACTCTTTCCATAAATAAATCTGGTATCCAAAGAGCATAAAACAAATCTCTGGCTCTGAATTCTTCAGCACCTGTGTTTTTTCTAAGCTCTAAAAATGACTCAATATCAGCATGCCATGGCTCTAAATAGACTGCAAAAGAGCCCTTTCTCTTGCCACCACCTTGGTCAACAGATCTTGCGGTTTCATTAAAAATTTTAAGAAATGGAATTAATCCATTCGACTTACCGTTTGTTGATTTAATACGACTTCCACCACCCCTAATGTTATGGGCGTGAAGTCCAATACCACCTGCTGTTTTGGAAATCAAAGCACAGTCTTTCACTGTATTAAATATCCCTTCAATAGAATCGTCTTCCATTCCAATTAAAAAGCAAGATGATAGCTGTTGCATTTTCAATCCACTATTGAAAAGAGTGGGTGTTGCATGTGTGTAAAAACCTTGAGATAAACTGTCATAAGTTTTTTTAACCTGATAAAAATCAAATTTATCACCCGAAACACACAGAGCTACTCTCATCCATAAATCCTGAGGTCTCTCTGCAGTTTTGTTGTTTGATTGGAGAAGATAAGCTCTAAATAAAGTTGTTAATGCAAAATAGTCAAAATAATAATCTCGATCATAATCGATAATTTTTTCTATTTCTTCGGCATTAGCTTTTACCTTTTCATAATACTCATCGCGTAACAAACCATCTTCGTAAAGATTTTTTGTTGCAATAATAAAACCAGGTGTTTCTTTGTGTAATGCATTAGCTTTAATTCTTCCAGCCAAATAAGAATAGTCAGGATGTTCCACTGTCAAAGCAGCAGCTGTCTCAGCTAAGTAAGTATCAATTTCGTTTGTTGTGATACCATCGTATAAACCTTGGATAGCTTTTTGTGCAATCGTAATGGGGTCAATCTCTAATCCGTTTGATAAAATAGATATACGGTTTGTAATTTTTTCTAAAGAAATGTCTTCTTTGTTACCATCCCTTTTGGTAACTGCCATTGTTGAAACTTTGGCACCTATTTGTTCATTAAGTTGAGCAGTTTTATAACGTTGGTTTGCTCTTTGCTCTCTATAAAGAACATAAGCACGGGCAACTTTGTGATGCTCCCCTCTCATTAATGCTAATTCAACTTGATCTTGAATATCTTCAATATGAATCATATCACCGTTAGCAATACGTCTTGTTAGAGCTGCTGTTACAGTCTCAGTAAGATCAGAAACACTTTTGTCAATTTGCTTACTGTCTCGAAGGTCGGTTTGCGCTAAAAAAGCCTTTCTGATGGCATTAGCGATTTTATCTGACTTAAAGGGTGTAATGGAACCGTCTCGTCGAACAACACTCAAACTTAATAAGTTTATTTCTTCATTTTGCTTATTGATTACGGTGTTTTTTGTTGAAATTTCTAATGATTCTGCGTTATTTGTTTCCATTCTACCTACCAAGTTTACGTGTATAAATGCGTATAAGCACTAGATATAGTGTTTATTGCCTAGTGACTATACAATTTATAGATAATCATAGTCAAATCATTTTGTATTTAATTCTGAAAACCTAATAAATTCAATTAGAAATTGGAGATTCAATTAACAATTAAATCGGAAATATTCACAGGTTTTTATAAAATTTTTCTTGGCATACGAATATGTCATAAGAACCCTTAATCCCTTTGTAGTTTAGCCACTTTTTAAATAATTGATTCGAGCATTTATTTCAATTTTAATTAAAAGTTTTATGTACAACTTTCATAGCAAAATAGGCATTTTTTAATAGACCTCAAAGCAAAATTCCTTAGTTTCATCTAGTGAAAAAAATTCTTGGAGTAGGAACCGCTTTGGTTGATGTCATTTGCCAGGTGGAAGACAATATAATTAGTGACTTAAATTTGTCTAAGGGCTCTATGACTTTAATCGAAGAGTCTCAAATCCAAAACATAAGATCAAATTTTACCAATCCTTTAATCACCTCAGGTGGATCTGTCTGCAATACAGTTCATGAACTAAATTTTGGTTCCCATGAGGCTAGTTTTTATGGAAAGGTGAGCGATGATGAATATGGAAATGCATTTATACAAGATTTAGAGAAAGCAAATATTTCATTCAAAGGAGTTTCAAGAAAAAGTGACTTACCTACCGGATGTTGTAACATATTAGTATCACCTGATGGTGAAAGAACTATGGCAACACACATTGGTATTGGATCTCAGTTGCAACCTGATGAGGTTAGCGAAAATATTCTCGACAATATTGACCACATGTATATGGAGTCATATCTTTGGGATCATGAATTAACAAAAAAAACTTTAAAAAAATTTGGAGATATAGCTAGATCTAAAAATATAGAAATTTCATTATCTCTTTCAGATCCTTTTTGTGTTGATCGACATAGAGATGAATTAAACAATTTTATAAAAGAGAATGTAGATTTGGTCTTTTGTAACTTCGATGAAGCTAAAATGTTTTCACAATCTGAAACTATGGCAGATGTGAGCTCATTTTTTAAAGATTATGGAAAAAAAATTGTCATGACTTCAGGAGCCGAGGGAGCTTATTTTTTTTATAATGATGATGTGAGTCATCAATCCTCTAAAAAAATAGAAAATGTAATTGATACTACAGGCGCAGGAGATAATTTTGCTGCAGGTTTTTTAGATTTCTATTTGTCAGGGAAGTCTGTCGATGAAGCTTTGATTAACGGAAACACAAGGGCTGTTGAAGTTATTCAGCAGTTAGGACCAAGGATAAAAAGAGCTTGATAACACTTAATAAATCATATTTTATTTTAAATAGTCTATCTAAAAGGAGGGTTATGTGGATTACAAAGTAAAAGATATTTCTGAACATGGTTTCGGAAGACAAGAAATCGAAATTGCAGAAACTGAAATGCCAGGATTAATGGCCATAAGAGAACAATATGGTAAATCAAAGCCATTAACTGGGGCAAATATTATGGGATGTCTTCACATGACCATACAAACAGCTGTTTTAATTGAAACACTTGTCGCACTTGGAGCTAAGTGTCGATGGAGTTCGTGTAATATTTATTCAACCCAAGATCACGCAGCTGCAGCAGTAGCTCAAAGTGGTACTCCTGTGTTTGCTTGGAAGGGAATGAATGAGGAAGAGTTTTGGTGGTGCATAGACCAAACTATTGAAGCTGAAGGATGGGAACCAAATATGATTCTTGATGATGGGGGAGATCTGACTCTTCGCATGCATGAGAAATATCCCGAACTTCTTAAAAATGTTAAAGGACTTTCTGAAGAAACTACAACTGGTGTTCTTCGTTTAGAGCAAATGGCATCTAAAGGAACTCTCCAAGTACCTGCCATAAACGTTAATGACTCTGTCACAAAAAGTAAATTTGATAATTTATATGGTTGTAAGGAGAGTTTGGTTGATGGTATCCGAAGAGGAACAGATGTTATGATGGCTGGTAAGGTCGCAGTCGTTGCAGGATTCGGAGATGTTGGAAAAGGTAGTGCAGCATCTTTAAGAGGAGCCGGTGCTAGAGTTCAAGTAACTGAGGTTGATCCTATTTGTGCCCTACAGGCAGCAATGGAAGGATATGAAGTTGTCACTATGGATGATGCTTGTAAGTATGCCGATATATTTGTAACTGCAACTGGTAACAAAGATATTATCACACAAGATCATATGAGAGAAATGAAAGACCGTGCCATAGTTTGTAACATTGGTCACTTTGATAATGAAATACAAATAGATGATTTACAAAACTACAAATGGGAAGAGATTAAACCTCAGGTTGATCAGGTAACATTTCCGGATGGTAAAAAACTTATTATTCTTTCAAAAGGAAGACTAGTGAACCTAGGTAATGCAACTGGACACCCAAGTTTTGTAATGAGCGCATCATTTTCTAATCAGGTTTTAGCTCAAATAGAGTTATGGGAAAACTACAAAAATTATGAAAATAAAGTTTATGTTCTACCAAAGAAATTAGACGAAATGGTTGCCATGTTTCATTTAGAAAAAGTTGGAGCAAAATTGACCCAAATGTCAAAAGATCAAAGTGATTATTTGGGTATCGAAAATCAAGGACCATTTAAGAAAGATACATATAGGTACTAGACATGAGAAAAGATTTTATTTTTACATCCGAGTCAGTATCTGAGGGCCACCCAGATAAAGTCTCTGATCGTATTTCAGACGCAGTAGTTGACCATTTTATTGCAAAAGACCCATATGCAAGAGTAGCTTGCGAAACACTCACTACGACCAATAAGGTTGTTTTATCTGGTGAAATTCGAGGCCCAGTTCAAGAAGATAAAGATGAAATTATCTCTAAAGTTAGAAACTGCATTAAAGATATAGGTTATGAACAAGATGGATTTCATTGGCAAACCGCAGATGTTCAGTATCTACTTCATGGACAATCAGCTGATATTGCAATGGGTGTAGACTCATCATCTGACAAAGATGAAGGTGCTGGTGATCAGGGAATAATGTTCGGATATGCTTGTACGGAAACACCAGAGTTAATGCCAGCCCCGATTTTTTATTCTCACAAAATTTTAGAGTTAATGGCTAAGGGAAGAAAAGATGGAAGCATGAAGGGATTGGAGCCTGACTCTAAGAGTCAAGTAACTCTTAAATATGTTGATGGTAAACCTAATGCTGTAACATCAGTTGTGATATCAACTCAGCACGCTGATGGACTTTCTCCTAGTGATGTCAAAGAAATTGTAAATCCAGCTTTAAAACAATCAATACCTGAAGAGCTTTTAAAAAATTTAGATGATAGCGAATATTACGTAAATCCGACTGGTAACTTTGTAATAGGTGGACCAGATGGAGATACAGGCCTTACTGGAAGAAAAATCATTGTTGATACATATGGTGGTGCGGCACCACACGGTGGAGGGGCTTTTTCTGGAAAAGACCCAACAAAGGTCGATCGCTCTGCTGCATATGCATCTAGATATCTTGCAAAAAATATTGTTGCTGCAGGTTTGTGTGATCAATGCACAATTCAATTGTCATACGCAATCGGAGTGGCTAAGCCTTTGTCAATTTATGTTAACACGCAAGGCACCAATAAAATAGATGAAGCCAAAATTGAGGCAGCAATACCTGAGATCATGAACTTATCACCAAGAGGAATTAGAGAGAAACTGCAGTTAAATAAAGCAATTTACGAACAAACAGCAGCTTATGGTCACTTTGGCAGAACTCATGATAGCTCTACTGGAGCTTTTTCATGGGAGAGTTTAGATTTAGTCTCTGATTTTAAATCCCTTGCTTAGTTGCGTTTAAATTTTTCTATCTCACAAGAAAAACAACTTGATGCAATTGTAAAAAAATTAATTAAATCTATTTCTGCGCATCAAATATTTTTTTTTGAAGGAGAGGTGGGATCAGGCAAAACAACTCTTATTAGGTATCTATTAGAAGGCATTGCAAAACTTGAGAAAAAAAAACTATTTTTTCAAGGAAGTCCGACTTACCAACGAGAGCACATTTATAATTTTAAAAAATATAATGTTGTGCATTTTGATTTTTATCAAGTTGATAATTCCTCAATAGATATTGATGAATATCTTTTGAATAATTGTATTTTTATTGAGTGGCCTCTAGAAGCTATAAAAAGCAAATATTTCGATGATGCCTTATTTATCAAAATTGATTTCAAAAATAAAATTAGAGAAATTAAAATTCAATCTCGTAACAACAAATGACTCCAGAAAATAAAATAAATTTAATAAAAATAAAAAAACATCTTTCAAGTAAGAATTTTAAAGTTGGAGGTTTTATTAATTTTGAGTCTGATGCTTCAGATAAAGTATTTAAACTTTGTAAAACTGCAAATAAAAAACTTTTATTACTATCATTTCAAAACAAACCTAATGATTTTAAAAAATATGTAAAAGCCACGGAGGTATTAATAAAACAAAAAGTAAATACACCAAGTATTGTAGATCTTAGCCGTAGTCATAAATTTGTAATAATGGATTATTTTCCAACTACGAATGCAGCAAGATATTTTAAAAAAAATTATATGAGGCAAATACTTCCTCTAGCAACTCAATCTATTATAAATTTACAAAATACTAAAAAAAAAATATCTGGTATTAAAACAAAACCTCACTCAAATTTACTAAATGATGCCATCAAGGGAATTAGAAAATATATTCAACATTATGAACGTAAAATTGAAGTTGGTTTTTATTTAAATAAACTAATTGTATTTTCATTAAAGAAAAATACCGAAAAACAACAAAAATATAAACCAGTTCTTACTCATGGAGACTTTTTCTTAGAAAATCTTATTTACTATAAGAGTCTCTTATATGTTATTGATCATCAAGACTTACATTACAATCACCCTCATTTAGACATAGCCTCATTAATTTTTGATGCACGAAGGTCATATTCACAAATTACAGAAGAAAGATTGATGAGAATTTATGCAAATAAACAGAATATAAATTTAAAAGAGTTCAAAGAGAACATTCATCTTGTAAGTTTATTAAGAAATTTAAGAATTTTAGGAAACTGGGTACAACTATTTGATACCGGAAAGCCTAAGTATTTAAAAAAATATAGAAGAGAAACTTGGAAACAGATTTTTAAGCATGTTGAATATTTACGTTTTTGGGACTTAAGAGAAATCTTTATGTATATTTATAAAAAAACTAAATAAATGAATATTTTAATATTAGCTGCTGGTTATGGAAACCGAATGGATGATTTAACAAAAAATATTCCTAAACCTATGCTCAAGATAAACCAGAAAATGCTTATTGATTATGCAATAGAAATAGCACAAAAAATTTCCTATCAAAGAATTTTTGTTAATACACATTATCAAAACCAAATCTTAGAAAGTTATATCAAAGAAAATTATATTGATATTTTTATATCTCATGAACCTAATATTTTAGGAACAGGGGGTGCCATAAAAAAAATACAAAATGATGATTTATTAATTTTAAATACTGATAATTTATGGCAGGAAACCTTTATCAATGAAATTAATGAAGCTATAAATTTTTTTAATCAAAATATTAATATTGAAAATTTACTTCTTGTAAATTCTAACGGTGAAAAATTTGATTTAGAAATTAACAGTGAAAATATAATTAATTTTCCATCAGATAGCTACAATACTCAATTCCAAGGGTGCCATATTATTAGAAATAATACTCTTACACAGTACCCTGATATTTTCGATATACAGGATTTTTGGATGAACACCTCTATTAAGAAAAAATTATATGGATATGATACTATTAGTGTTAACCCTCACGTCGGTACAAAAGAATTGTATTTGAAAAACCAATAATAATTCCCATATTAACCATATGATTGTAGAACAAATTAATGACGGTAACTTCCAAGAGAAGGTTATGGAACACTCTAAAAATACACCTGTTTTAGTAGATTTTTGGGCTGAATGGTGTGGCCCTTGTAAGGCAATAGCTCCCATATTAGATAATATTGCCTCAGAGATGGGGGATAAAATTTCGATCAAAAAAATTAATATTGATGAAAACCCTCAAGCACCAGCAAATTTTAGTATTAGAAGTATTCCAACAATGATTTTATTCAAAGACGGTTCTATAGCTGACACTAAAATCGGCTTAGGTTCAGAGGCTGATTTAAAAAACTGGATATCTAGTAAAATTTAAAAATTTTCTTTTGATAATAACCTTTAATTTGATTGTTCATAAGGAAATGAACTCAACTGTTTAAGCCCATCTTTAGTTACCAAGAATTGATCCTCAAGTTTTATACCTTCTTTTCCGCCAACCTCTCCAATATAACTCTCAACACAAATAGTCATATTTTCTTCAAAATGGGCAGAGTAATCAGAGTTACTAAAATCTTTATTGGGGTAGGCAACAAAAGGCCACTCGTCACATAATCCTACGCCATGGATAATACAAGGATAATGATTGTCATAACAATTATCAGGTAACTTCCAAGATTGTTCTGCAAATTCTCGAAAGTTTAAACCAGCTTTAATCAGAGACTTGTTGTGGTTGATATGTTCCAAGGCTAAATCATAAAGCCTTCTTTGTTCATCATTAAACTTATTTCCCTCGACAAAGGTTCGAGATATATCAGCACAATAACCGTAGGGTCCAACCATATCAGTATCAAAAGCTACTATATCACCAGCTTCAATCACACGATTACTACATTCTTGAAGCCATGGATTTGTTCTTGGGCCGGACACCAATAGACGAGTCTCGAACCACTCACCCCCACTTTCAATATTAACCTTATGCATATATGACCAAAGCTCTTCCTCCGTCATTCCAGCATGTAACTTTTCTTTCATCAGCCACATTCCTTTTTCAGCCGTTTCAATAGAGGCCTTCATGCATACTAACTCATCATCTGATTTAATTGATCTTGCAGTTTCAACAAATTTTTGAGCATTTAATATTTCAACATTAAATTGTTTAAGAAGTATTTGAATTCCAACAGGATCAGATACATCGATAGCAAGCCTGTTGTTATCTGGAGAATGTTCACGCATTAAATCTTGAACAATTCCAGCCCATTGTTTTGCATTTTTATCTACAAAATTATTTGCAGAAAAAAAATCCCAACTTACTACTTCTCTTATTTCATCAATTGTACAAAGGTGATTAGAGAGGTGTTCACTCTTAGGGTAATCAAATAAGATCACTTTGTTATCAGCAGAAATAAATACAAAACGAACCAGTTCATGCATTGTAAATAAGCTCATATTTCTGCTATCAGTTGCATATCTAACATTAATGGGATCAAATAAAATGCACGCTCCCACATTATTTAAACGAAGTTGTTCTTGTACCCTCTGTAATCGGTACATTCTTAGACGGTCAAAGTCTATCTTATCTTCATAGAGTCGAGGTTTATAAATTTGATTTTGATAATTTTGATTTATAGTCTCGAGAAACTTTGGTCCAATTTTGCGATCTGCGAATTTACTAGAGAAATTACTCATTTTTAAATATTAATTTATTTTATTTTTTTTTCAAACCTCATCATATTATCTTTAAAGTTTAAAGAGAGTTTTTTTGCACTACTACTGATTTTATCCAAAAATTTAACATTAATATTAATCTTATTTTGTTCATTTTCTGATATTTGACCTACATAAGTAATGGCATTCCAAAGTCCTAGTGAATTCATGGGAGAAAATTTTCTTTTTGAGGAAAGAGATATGTTTAGGAAAGAGAAAAGGAAACTCGATACATTTACTTTATATTTTTTTGAGAAATCAGGAATATTTTGTGAGATGGCTCTAATAAAAGCTTTTGGGTCATTAAATTGAAATGGATTAATTTTAGGGAAAAATTGTTTTAATATTTTTTTCGTAAAATCATTTCCTGATGAGTAGATAAAAAATAGTTGCCCTTTAAAATCTAACATCCTTATCAATGGTAATAACACAAGCTTCAAAGTTCTTTGATAGGGCGATCTCAATCGAAAGGCTTGTGAGGCTATAATAAAATCATAAACTTTAGGGACATCAGTTAATTTTTTAGGAATTAAATGAATTAAAGGAATTTTTTGATCTTTTCTATAAATAACCATAAAGCTCTTATGTTTGGGCCGTAATATTGTAGAAGATGTATCTTCTTTTATCTCCCAATTTTTTTTAATTACATCGCTCATACTCATAAGTTGTTGATTAAAACTAAAACTAGAGTTTCCTGAGAGTTCTTTTTTTATAAGCTTGCAATCTTTAAACTCTTTCTCATGGATATCTTTGTAAGAAGCATTCGTGATACAAAAAACTAAATTTTTATGTTCATAGAACCGATAACCTAAAAAAGCTAGTAAGCTATTGATATCATCAATACTTATTTCTTTTCCTACAACAATAATAGGGTCTTCGGGAAATTTCTCGTGAGCAGCAGATAAAAGAGTAGAGATTACACTCCCATCACCAGTTCCAGCGTCAAAAATTCTAAAAGCATCTTTGGTTATCTTTGATTTTTTTATGTATTTTGCGAGTTCAAAAGCAATTTTACTTTTCTCATTTGTTGAATTGACGAAAGATAAATATTTATCCCTTGAGTCGAAAAAATCTGCTTTTTTTGCCCCCACTGTTACTCTCCTAAACCTTTAATATCCTATCTTTTTTTAAACTAGAAATGGGTTTATTTCCATAATAGAGTTTTATTAATTAAGAGGAGAGGTTTATGGATTTAATTCAAAGATTAGACAAGGGCCCAGTTTTGTGTGCTGAGGGTTATTTATTTGAAATGGAAAAAAGGGGTTATTTACAGGCAGGCGCCTTCGTACCAGAAGTAGTTTTAGAGCATCCAGAGGTGGTCACCCAGCTTCATCGAGAATTTATTAGAGCAGGCAGTGATGTTGTTCAAGCGTTCACATATTATGGCCATCGTGAAAAGCTTCGATTGATAGGTAAAGAGGAATTACTTGAACCACTTCAATTAAATGCTTTAAAAATTGCAAAAGATGCTGCAAATGAATTTCCTGATTTAGATTTAATGATCGCAGGAGATGTTGCTAACACGAATATATATGATCCCAATAATAAATCCTCATTGGTAGAAGTAGAGAAGATGTATGAAGAACAAATTGGCTGGGCAAAGGATGCAGGCGTTGACTTTGTTGTAGCTGAAACAATTCAATGGACTGGTGAAGCGTTGATTGCTCTTAAAAAAATAAAAGAGGCAGGCTTAATAGCAGTGGTAAATTTAGCTATACCAGCAAATGACCTAACAAGAGATAATGATACCCCGGAGGATGCCTGTAAAAAGTTTGAAGATAATGGCGCTGATGTTGTGGGCTTAAATTGTTTTAGAGGACCTTACCACACAATGAAACATTTAATTAAAATTCGTGAAAAAGTATCTTGTCATGTCGCAGGGTTGCCTGTTCCCGTCAGAACTACAGATGAATTTCCCGTTTGGTTTTCTTTGCCAGATGAGGGCTGTGATTGTATTCCTAATAACAGACCTTTCCCTGTTGGCATTGATAATCTTTATTGTAATCGATATGAAATGGCTGAGTTTGCCAAAGATTGTCAAAGTAAAAATATTAATTTCATTGGAGTATGCTGTGGGGCAGCCCCACACCATGTAAGAGAAATGGCTGTGGCTTTAGGTCGTAAACCTATCTCCTACAAATACTATCCTGACATGAGCAAACATTTTATCTTAGGCACAGATAAAACTTTAAGTAGCATTAATACCAAGCACCAAGATAAATATAAAGCTGAAGAGAAGTGGCTACCCAAGGGGTAGTAACTATTTAGAGTGTTTTGACTACTTACTCATCTAGCAAATTTCCATTAGAAATCGGCGAAAATGGCTGGTTAAAAACAAGTAATAGTCAATATTTTGCCCCCTCTCTTGATAGAGATCACACCTGTGACTGGCTTGTTATTGGTAGTGGCTTTGCAGGAATATCTGCAGCAAAACGACTAACGGAGCTTCGTAGTGGAGACAAAATAATTCTAATTGATGCGATTGGTATTGGTGAAGGAGCAGCTGGCCAGAATAGTGGTTTCATGATTGATGTTCCTCATAATATAAATGCAAAAGGTGACTATTTAAGTTCAATTAAAAAAGATAAAGACTCAATTTCTCTAAATCGTGAGGCTATAGAATTTTCATCACAAATGGTTGAAGAGTTCGATATTCCCCAAAGTGTATATAATAAGATTGGAAAACTAAATGGTGCAGCAACACCCAAAGGTATTTCTTTCAATAAAGATTATAAAAAACAATTAGAGGCATTAGGAGAGGATTATCATTCTTTGGATTCCAAACAGATGTCTGAAATTACTGGTTCCAATTATTATGAACAAGGAATTTATACCCCTGGAACAATTCTAATTCAGCCTGCTGAATATATCAAAAGAATAGTTGAAAGACTCAGTGATAAAATCAAAGTTTTTCAAAATAGTCCTATAAAAAAAATTGAAAAAAAAAATAATAGTTGGAACGCCTATACTTCTCAAGGAAAAATAATTTCTAAAAATATTATTTTTGCAGTTAATGGGCATATAACAAATTTCGGATTTTACAAAAATCAACTTATTCATATTTTTACTTATTCCTCTCTTACTAAAAAATTTGATGATAGTATTTTAAAAAGTGACCCCTCATGGGGTTTGACCTCTTCAAATCCTATTGGCACCACTGTTAGAAAAGTTAAGGTTAGTGAAAATCAATCTAGACTTCTCATTAGGAATACTTGGAGATGCCGCCAAAATCTTGAGTCACTTAATTCTGATTTTAAGAACTCCTGTCAAAAACACCGAAAAAGTTTTATAGGACGCTTTCCTAATTTAAATGAAATACCATTTGAGTTTAGTTGGGGAGGGCGAGTTTGTCTTTCTTTAAACGGCGCTCCTGCTTTTGGTGAGTTAGATGAAAATCTCTTTTCTGCTTGCTGTTCAAATGGATTGGGAACAGTTAAAGGAACTTTGGCAGGAAAACTAATCATTGATAAGGCATGTAAATCAAATTCATCTCAACTTGATAAGTATGAAAATATTGAAAAACCATCTATTTTGCCGCCTAATTTTTTAACCCAAATAGGGGCTAACTTAAGAATTAAATCTCGAGAAATGACAGCAGGTAGGGATTTATAAAAGAAATGATAACCAATTATGATACATTGGATAATCTAAACAAGGAGATTACGGGAAAGTGACTATTTTAAAAGGTATCTATGGAGCTATGTGTACCCCATTCCAAGATAGTGGAGAGGGAATTGATATAAAGCGTTACCACTCTCATATCGATGACTTATTAGAAGCGGGCGTACATGGTTTAGTCCTATGTTCTGGCACCGGTGAATATGCTTACCTAACAGATGATGAGAAACAAACTTTAATTACAGAGGGTGTTAAACATATTAATGGTCGTTGTTCAACAATAGCACAAACTACTGCACTTAGTACTAATGAGTGTATCAACAAAGCAAGGGCCGCAGAAGATGCAGGTGCAACTGCAATTATGGTTATGCCACCTTTCCTAGAACCACCTTCAGAACGAGGAGTTATTTATCACTATGAGGCTATAGCAAAAGCAGTGGGAGTTCCTATCGTAATGTATAATGTTCCACAGCAAGCAGCACCCCTCTCCGAAGACACTTATCGTAAATTATTAGCAATAGAAAATTTAGATTATATTAAAGACAGTTCAGGAGACTTTTTAAATTTGCAAAAATTTATCAAGACGGGAGGAAGAGTTTTCTGTGGTATAGACTCCTTTGCTCCATTTGCATTAATGAGTGGATGTACAGGGATGATTTGGGGAGCTGTAAATTTTATGCCCCATGAATGTGTTAAACTATTTAATTTAATTGAAGAAAAAAAATATCAAGACGCTATGGATTTATGGAAATTGATGGAGCCCGTGTGTTTATGGCTGGGAGGAAATAGACACGACGTTGACTACTTAACAGGGATTAAAGCAGCCGCGAATTTATCAGGTAGAGAAATGGGCCCACCCCGTAAACCCCTACCAAATGTAGTAGCACCTGCACGCCATGATTTAAGAATTGCCATGTCAAAACTACCCATCAACCATACTACTAACAATAGATTGGTTTGGAGAGATTGGCAGGAAGAGAAAGATTGGTTAATCCAGTCTTCAATCAAAAGGAACTAATTAAGGAGCAATTTATGTCTAAAACAGTCGATTTTTCAACAAAATTGATCATAGGAGGTAGGCCTCTTCCTGGATCTGAAGGCAAAACATTTGAGACTATTAACCCTGCTAATGGAAAGGTTTTAGCAAGTATCGCTGAGGCTTCAGGTGAAGATGTTAATAAAGCTGTGTCCGCAGCAAGAAAAGCTTTTGAGGAGGGTCCTTGGTCTAAGATGGCACCTGCTGAGAGAAAAAAAGTTTTATTGAGATTTGCAACAGTCATAGAGGCTCATTCAGAGGAGTTAGCGATGATGGAAGCTATGGAAGCAGGCAAGCCTATAACTGATTGTCTAGAAATAGATATGCCAGAAACAGTTAATACTATTCGCTGGCACGCAGAAGCCATTGATAAGCTCTATGATCAAATTTCTCCAAGTGACCCAAGTATCCTCTCGATGATTGTCAGAGAGCCGATGGGTGTTGTCGCGGCTATTCTACCATGGAATTTTCCCGCAATGATGGCTGCCTGGAAGCTCGGTCCCATTCTTGCAACTGGAAATACAGTGGTCCTGAAACCTGCTGAACAAACCTCTCTATCAACAATTCGAATTGGAGAGCTTGCTGCAGAGGCAGGCATTCCCGATGGTGTTATAAATGTTGTTTGTGGTTTTGGTGAGACCGTGGGAAAAGCGCTAGGCGAACATCCTGATGTTGATTGTGTCGCTTTTACTGGTTCTACTGAAACTGGGCGAATGTTTCTTCGTTACTCTGCTGATACTAATCTTAAAAGAGTTTTACTAGAGTGCGGTGGGAAAAATCCTTTTATTGTAATGGGTGACACTGAGGACTTAGATACAGCAGCTGATCATGCCACTAATTCTATATTCTGGAATATGGGAGAAAACTGTTCTTCAAATTCTCGTTTACTTGTCCATCAGTCAATCAAAGATGAACTACTAGAATTAATTGTCGAGAAATCCAAAGAGTGGGTAGTGGGAGATCCTTTAGATGCTGCAACTAAAATTGGCCCTATGATTGAACAAGCACACCTAGATAAGGTCATGAGCTTCATTGATCAAGCTAACCAGGATAAAAATAAATTAGTTATTGGAGGAAAAAGAACTAGAGAAGATACAGGTGGATATTTTGTTCAGCCAACCATATTTGATGACGTAAAGCCTGAAAATACAATATTTTCTGAAGAAGTTTTTGGCCCTGTCTTAGGGATCACAACCTTTAAAGACCCAGAAGAAGGCATAGCTTTAGCCAACCAAAACAAGTACGGACTGGCCGCTTCTGTTTTTACTAGCTCTAATAAGACAGCTCATGTAGCCGCAAGAAAAATTAAGGCTGGGACTGTAGCAGTTAATTGTTACGGTGAGGGCGATATCACTACTCCTTTTGGTGGTTATAAACTCTCCGGCTTCGGGGGCAGGGATAAATCTTTAGCTGCACATGATCAGTATTGTGAGCTAAAAACTATTTGGATAGATTTAACGTGACAATAAAAAGGAATTAATTATGAGAGAAGTAGAAGTTGATCAACAAGATACCGATCAAGTTTATTTTCAAAATCTTCAAAAATTAGAACAATGTATTAAACCAATACACGAAGCAAAAGGCATCCCCAATGAATATTATACTAAAACCGAATATTTTGATTTAGAGAAAGAAATTCTTTTTAACAAAGGTTGGTTTGCCGTAGGCTTCGTAAAAGACCTACCCCAACCTGGCTCTGTTAGACCGGTCAACTATTTTAAAAATCCTCTCTTATTAATTCGCAGTATCCAAGATAAAAAAATACGTGTTCTTCAAAATGTATGTCGACATCGAGGTATGACCCTCATTAAAGACCCCAAAGTTTTGAAGGGTGCAATTCGCTGTCCTTACCACTCTTGGTGCTACAAGCAAACCGGAGAAGTTGTTGCTACCCCTCATATTGGAGGACCAGGTTATAACTATCACTCCGATATTAATAAAAGTGAATTATCATTAATTGAGGTTCGTTCTCATATTTGGAGAGATGTCATATTTGTAAATCCTGATGGCAGGGCAAAACCCTTTGAAGAAGTTCATAAACCTTTGTTAGAACGATGGTCCTCTTTTGATCAACCTATGCATTCAGATATGAGCGACTCATCTTTTGAGCTTGGGGTCAAAACTAACTGGAAACTAGCAGTCGAAAATTACTTAGAGTCCTACCACCTCCCTTGGATTCACCCGGGTTTAAATAGTTATTCCAAGTTAGAGGATCATGAAAATATTGTTAAATATGGCCATTACTCTGGACAAATTAGTAATAAATACATTCCAAGATATTCAACAGGAAAACAATTTCAAAATTTTAAAAATTTAAGCTCTGAATGGGACAGCAAAGGAGAATATATTGTTTTATTTCCAAATTTAATATTGGGTGTTCAAAAAGATCATGTTTTTAATCTCATTATTGAACCAATTGGATGTGATCAAATCAAAGAGCATGTTGAAATCTATTATTCAGACTCTTCCATGTTGTCTGATGAATATCAGCAAACACGCTTAGAGAATTCTAAGCTTTGGAGAACTGTATTTGAAGAAGATATTTTTGTAGTAGAGGGAATGCAGCAAGGCCGTTATGCGGAGGGCTTTGATGGAGGGCGCTTTTCACCAGTAATGGATGAACCAACTCATGTCTTTCACGATTGGTATGCTAGAAAGATGTTAAAAGTTAAGAGTTACTTTTGATAGATGGATTCTTAGCATCTTTGGAGCCGTTATCGCAATTGTTACTATGCTTTACGAAAACAATAAGCATAAATAATATTTACTTTGATTTTCAAAGGTAACATTAAAAATCTTGTGTATACATTATACCAGCAATTTTTTTTTTATTTTACTTTTAAAAAAAATGAATATGTTATCAACAAATTTAAATGAGCTTCACATTATACACAAATAAAAACACTAGGCTTCAAAGAAGTGAATTGGCTGTGCCTGGTTCAAATTATAAAATGTTTGAAAAAGCTTTAAACTCTGAAGCAGATTACATTTTTCTTGATTTAGAGGATGCCGTTTCACCAAATGATAAATCTGTTGCACGAGAAAATATTATCAAAGGTCTTAAAGAATACGATTGGAAAGGACATGGAAAAACTATGTCTGTAAGAATTAATGGTCTAGACACTCACTACATGTACAAAGACGTTATAGACCTTGTTACATACTCTGGAAAATATATAGATACGATTTTAATACCAAAAGTAGGTGTCAGGGATGATGTTTATATGGTTGATTGTTTGCTCTCACAATTAGAAGATGAATATAATTTAGAAAATAAAATTGGCATAGAGTGTTTAATTGAAACTGCACTTGGTATGGTAAATGTTGATAAAATTGCCCAGTCCTCACAAAGACTTGAGGCTTTACATTTTGGAGTTGCAGATTATGCAGCAAGCCTTAGAGCAAGAACTGTTGTTATAGGTGGATTAAACCCTGACTATCCAGGAGATCAGTGGCATCACGGACTTTCAAAAATGGTCGCAACTTGTCGAGCATATGGAATTAGAGCAATAGACGGACCTTATGGTGACTTTAATGATCCTGAGGGATATATAAATGCTGCAAAAAGGGCTGCAGCAATTGGTTATGAAGGTAAGTGGGCTATTCATCCCTCACAAATTAAATTAGCAAACGATGTTTTTTCTCCTCCCGAGAGTGAAGTTGAAAGAGCAAAAAGAATTATTACTGAACTTGATAAAGCAGCATCTTTAGGAAAAGGCGCAGCACAAATTGATGGAAGAATGATAGATGCAGCATCAGAGAGAATGGCAAATAATATCGTTAACATAGATAATTTGATTAAACAAAAACAAGATAAGGATATTTGAATTATGGACATTCATGAGTACCAAGCAAAAAGACTTTTAAGAGGTTTCAATATCTCAATACCAAAGGGAAGAGTTGCCTATGGACCCGAGCACGCTGAGTACATAGCAAGAGATATTGGCGGTAATAAATGGGTAGTAAAGGCCCAGATTCATTCTGGGGCAAGAGGTAAAGCTGGGGGCATCATTGTTTGTAATAGCTTTGAAGAGGTATCAGAAGCTACAAATAAACTTTTAGGAAAAAGTCTTGTCACTCATCAAACTGGCCCTAAAGGCAAAGTGGTTCAAAGAGTATATGTAGAAGAAGCAACTGACATTAAAGAAGAATTTTACCTTGGCTTAGTTTTTGATAGAAGTTCTGAGTGTATTATGGTTGTTGTCTCATCCGAGGGAGGTATGAGTGTTGAGGAAATTTCTAAAAATAAACCTGAGTCAATCATTCGAGCAAAGATCGAAGCATCTGTTGGCATGCAAGCATTTCAAGCAAGAGAAATAGCTTTTGGTTTAGGACTTGACTCTAAATCTATAAATAGGTGCGCTGAAGCTATTATGGCATGTTCAAAAGTGTTTAGTCAGTATGATGCTACGATGGTAGAAATCAATCCTCTAGTTTTAACAGCTGACGACCATATTGTTGCTTTAGATTGTAAAATGTCATTTGATGACAACGCTCTTTTTAGAATTCCTGAAATTTCAGAGCTAAGGGATAAATCCCAGGAAGACCCCCAAGAAACATATGCAGCTGATAGAGACCTCAATTATGTAGGTCTCGATGGAAATATTGGAAATATTATTAATGGTGCCGGGTTAGCAATGGCCTCCATGGATATGATTAAATTAGCTGGAGGAGAACCCGCAAATTTTTTAGATGTTGGCGGTGGAGCTACTCCTGAAAAAATTGTAAAAGCATTTAAATTAGTATCTAACGATCCAAACGTAAAAGTAATTTTAGTAAACATTTTTGCGGGTATTAATCGATGTGACTGGATTGCTGAGGGAATTATTAAGGCTATCAATGAGGTAAATGTTAAACAACCCTTGGTAGTTAGATTAGCTGGCACAAATGTAGAAAAAGGACAAGAACTTCTAAGGTCTAGTGGAATTAAATACGAAGAGGCCACCTCTCTTCAAGATGCAGCAACTAAAGCTGTGAAAATTTTGAACAAAGGACTAAATTAAATGACCGTTTTAATTGACGAAAATTCTAAAATAATAATACAAGGATTTACTGGAAAGATCGGATCCTTTCATGCCCAAGAAATGATAGATTACGGCACCAATGTTGTAGGAGGTGTTACTCCAGGAAAAGGAGGCAGTACTCATTTAGATAGACCTGTTTTTAATACTGTTAAAGAGGCAGTTGAAAAGACTGGTGCTGATAGTAGTATTTTATTCGTACCACCACAGTTTGCTGCTGACTCTGCGATGGAAGCGGCAGATGCTGGAATTAAAGTGTGTGTTGCCATCACTGATGGCATCCCTTCCCATGATATGATTAAAGTGAAGAGGTATATGAAAAGATACCCCAAGTCAGAAAAAATGACTTTAGTAGGGCCAAACTGCTCAGGTATAATTAGTCCAGGTAAGTGTTTGTTAGGTATCATGCCAGGTCACATTTATAAAGAGGGCGAAGTAGGAGTAATAGGGCGTTCAGGAACATTGGGGTATGAGTCTGCTCAACAGATGAAAGATTTAGGCATTGGTATTTCTACTAGTGTTGGAATAGGGGGAGATCCGATCAATGGAAGCTCATTTAAAGATGTTCTAGAATTATTTGAACAAGACAGTCAAACTAAAGTTGTTTTAATGATTGGTGAGATTGGAGGACCTCAAGAGGCTGAAGCAGCACAATTTGCAAAAGAAAATATGTCAAAACCAATTGTTTCATACATAGCTGGACTGACTGCCCCAAAGGGAAGAAAAATGGGACACGCAGGTGCTATCGTGACAGCATACGGTGAAGCGGCCTCTGAGAAAGTTGAAATACTGCAAGAGGCTGGAGTGATAGTTGCTAAAAATCCATCTGTTATCGGCGATACCGTTAAAGAGGTCTTAACTAAAATTTCTTAAAAAAAATTTATTTTTTTAAATTAAATCCCGCTTCAACCCAAGCTTTTGTTCCACCTGTGAGATTGGATACGTCGCTATAGCCCATATCTTGAAGAGTTTTAGTTGATAAAGTTCCTTGACCACCCACTCCACAATAAACAACAATTTTTTTCTCAGGATCAAGCTCTTCTTTTCTGAGAGGGTTGTCTGGTCTTTGATCAGCGTGAAATTCTAGCATGTCTCTTGGAACATGCACTGATCCTTCTATTTGACCTTCAGCCTCGATGGCATCTTTTGAGCGAACATCAACAAGGATAATTTCTTCATTATCTAATTGCTGTTTTAATTCTTCTGGGCTCACTGATTTGATTTCAGCATTTGCTTCTTCCAAAAGCTCCGGAAAAGTCTTCATTTATTCATTTCTCCTCAATAACTATTGATAGTATATAACTGTTTGATCTTAAATTTAATATATTACTATAATATAAGACATGAATAATATTGTAAATCCAGGATCTAGTCACGAAACAGATGTAGTGATAATTGGTGCTGGTCCTTGCGGTCTTTTCCAAGTATTTGAGCTGGGCCTTTTAGATATGAAATCTCATCTCATTGACAATCTAGACAAGATTGGCGGACAATGTGCAGAGCTTTATCCTGATAAAAACTTATATGACATTCCAAGTAGACCAGCTATCACGGGTCAAGAGTTAACCGATGATTTAATTAAACAAGCTGAACCTTTCAACCCTACTTATCACCTAAATCAATTAACCTCAAAAATTGAAATTAATGAAAATGAT
>CABXST010000003.1 GCA_902514885.1 uncultured Alphaproteobacteria bacterium
GGCGTTGAGGCACTTAAAGCTGTTTTTCACAGAGGAGCTGTTGATGCTGATGGAAAGACTGGTGATGGTGCAGGTATCATGCTTGAAGTATCAAAAGCATTTTTTAGCAAACAAGTTTTAAGAACTGGGCACAAAACGAATGAAGAGAGTGTTTTGGGTGTAGGTATGATATTTTTGCCTAAAAGAGATTTTGGTGCTCAGGAAAAATGTAGAGCAATAGTCGAATATGAAATTATTAAAGCTGGTATGGTCATTTTTGGCTGGAGGCAAGTTCCTGTTAATACTGAGATACTTGGGGAAAAGGCTAATTATACAAAACCCGAAATTGAACAAATTATTTTTTCACCCAAAGAGTCACAAGATGACTTAGAGAAAAAACTATATTTAACTAGAAGAAGAATAGAAAACAAAATCAAATCACTGAACATTAATGACTTCTATATTTGTTCTCTTTCTACAGAAACAATCGTTTATAAAGGTATGTTTTTAGCTGAACAACTTTCAGAATTTTATAAAGATCTCTTGGACCCTGATTTTAAATCTAAGTTTGCGATATATCATCAGCGCTATTCTACAAATACCTTTCCCACCTGGTCTCTTGCTCAACCTTTTAGAGTCTTAGCTCACAATGGAGAGATCAATACATTAAAAGGTAATATTAATTGGATGAGTGCCCACGAACCAAGAATTACTCACCCTTTTTTTAATGAAAGGATTAATGATTTAAAACCTATTTTAGATTCTGATGCTTCTGACTCAGCTTCTCTGGATGGAGCTTTTGAATTATTAGTTCAAATGGACAGAGATATGCCAATGGCTAAGTCCATGATCATACCAGAAGCTTGGTCAAACCGCTCAGATATTCCAGAAAAATTGAAGGATATGTATGCATATTGCAATGCGGTTATTGAACCATGGGATGGACCTGCTGCCGTATGTGGAAATTTTGGAGATTGGATAATATCGGGTATGGATAGGAACGGTTTAAGACCTCTTCGATACATTCTTACAAATGATGACTTACTAATTTCTGGCTCAGAAGTGGGTATGGTAAATATTGATGAAAAAAATATTCTTAAAAAAGGTCGAGTTGGTCCTGGAGAACTTATTGGAATTAATTATAAAGAAAAAAAGTTTTATGAAAGCAGCAAACTTAAAAGTCTACTAAGTGAGAGACAAGATTTTTCAGAATGGAATAAAAAAACCATCCAATTAGATACAATTATTGGAAATAAAAAAATTTCTAAGCCCTCCTCACCTATTGATAATGCCTACTATCAAATAGCCAAATCATTTAATCTTTCATTAGAGACCCTTGATCTTATTTTAGATCCTATGGTAAAAACTGGACAAGAAGCTATCGGATCTATGGGAGACGATACTCCTTTAAGCGTTCTTACTGAAAGATATAGAGGACTTCATAGTTTTTTTAAACAAAACTTTAGCCAAGTTACAAATCCACCTATTGATAGTCTAAGAGAGCAGGTTGTAATGAGCCTTAAAACAAGATTAGGAAACTTAGGTAATATTGTTGAGGAGGACTCAGAACAATGTAATTTAGTTCTTTTAGAAAGCCCTGTTTTACTTGACGATGAGCTCGAAACATTAAAAGAAAATTTAGGTCAATACACCACAGAAATTGACTGTACCTACAATATAAATGACCAGTCTAATTTTTTAAATGAAATTCAAAGAATTTGTTTAGAGGCAGAACAGGCTGTTAGATCTGGTACTCAGCACTTAATTATTTCAGATAAAAAAATTAATAAAGAAAGGATAGCACTACCTATGATATTAGCTACTAGTGCAGTTCATAGTTATTTGATTAAGAATAATTTAAGAACCTTTACTTCGTTGAATGTTTCATCCTTGGAGTGTTTTGATGTTCATTATTTTGCTGTATTAATTGGAGTAGGTGCAACTACAGTTAACGCATCTTTAATTGAAAAAATTGTTTGTGATAGATTAAATAAAAATATTTATCAAAATATAGAATATTCAACTCTTTTACTTAATTTAAAAAAAGCTATTGAGAAAGGTCTTAGAAAGATTATCAGTAAAATGGGTATCTCAATAATCAGCTCCTATCGTGGTGGGAGAAATCTAGAAATAATTGGTCTAAGTCGTAGTATGGTTGAAAGTTTCTTCCCTGGAATGCCATCTAGGATTTCTGGTATAGGATTAGAGGGTCTGGAAAAGAGAGTTAGAAGGCAACATAAACTATCTTTCAATGGAAGTAGAACAGTTTTAGATATTGGAGGTGAATTTAGATATAGAGCAAATAGCGAAACCCACGCCTATGAGGGTGTCTCTATACATATGCTTCAACAAGCAGTTACACGAGACTCTTACAACTTATACAAAAATTATACTAAAAGAATTTATGACTCAAAACCAATACATATTCGGGACCTTCTAAAATTTAACGAGTCGAAAAAAGTAATAAAACTCGACTCTGTTCAGAGTATTTCTGAAATTAGAAAGAGTTTTGTATCTCCTGGTATATCACTAGGTGCCCTTAGCCCTGAAGCACATCAGACATTAGCAGTGGCAATGAATAGAATTGGTTCAAAGTCAGATAGTGGTGAGGGTGGAGAAGACTCCAATAGATATAACAAACTAAAAAATGGTGATAACCCAAGTTCTTCCATAAAGCAAGTAGCTAGCGGAAGATTTGGTGTAACTGCAGAATATTTAAATAATTGCTCAGAAATTGAGATTAAGATAGCACAAGGTGCTAAACCTGGAGAAGGAGGACAACTTCCTGGTTTTAAAGTAACTGATTTAATAGCAAAACTAAGACACAGTACAAAAGGTGTAACACTTATTAGTCCACCTCCCCACCATGATATTTACTCAATTGAAGATTTAGCCCAATTAATTTATGACCTAAAACAAATAAACCCTATAGCAAAAGTATGCGTTAAATTAGTTGCACAATCTGGTATTGGAACAGTCGCTGCTGGAGTTGCTAAAGCAAAAGCAGATGTAATATTAGTATCTGGTCACTCCGGTGGAACAGGTGCCAGTCCTCAATCTAGTATTAAATATGTTGGGTTACCTTGGGAGTTAGGAATCAGTGAAGTTCATCAACTCTTATCACTAAATGGTTTAAGAGATAAGGTTATCCTTAGAACAGATGGTGGAATAAAAACTGGTCAAGATATTGTTAAAGCAGCAATTTTAGGAGCAGAAGAATATGGAATTGGTACTGCTTCTCTAGTTGCTATGGGATGTATTATGGTAAGACAATGCCACTCTAATACTTGTCCGGTTGGTGTCTGCACCCAAGATGAGGAGTTAAGGGAAAAGTTTGGTGGTAGTCCTGAAAAAGTAATCAACTTATTTTCATTTATTGCTGAAGAGGTAAGAGAGATACTGGCCTCATTAGGTTACGCATCACTGAAAGATATTGTAGGTAAAACAGAATTATTATCTCAGGCTCATTATGGTTCAAGTGACCTAGACAATTTGGATCTCAATCCAATACTAACAAAAATAGATGATGGAAAAGTCTATGACTATCATTCTGAAAAAAAGAGAAATGAAGTTCCAAAAACCCTAGATGATTTATTTGAAAAAGACGGAAAAGAATTTATTCAATCAGGTCAAAAGATCGAACTTACATATAATATTCAAAATACCCTTAGAACAATAGGTACAAAAATCTCCTCTTTCATTACAAGAAATTATGGAATGAATTCTCTTTCAGAAGACCATGTCACTTTAAAGCTCAGAGGGTCAGGTGGAAATTCACTTGGGGCCTTTGCTGTTAAAGGTTTGACTCTAAAAGTATTTGGAGACTCAAATGATTATGTGGGCAAGGGTCTTTCTGGTGGAAAAATTATAGTTCAACCACGTAATTCTTTTAATCAACCAAGTCATGATAACGTGATCATAGGAAATGTAACTTTATATGGTGCTACAGCTGGTGTTCTTTATGCATCTGGCCAAGCAGGAGATAGGTTTTGTGTAAGAAACTCTGGCGCTTTAGCTATAGTCGAGGGATGTGGAGCAAATGGTTGTGAATATATGACTGGAGGCTCTGCAGTTATATTAGGAAATATTGGAGATAATTTCGGAGCTGGTATGACTGGTGGATCTGCTTTTATTTACTCCGAACAAAAAAATCTCTCTGAAATGATTAATAAAGAGACAATTGAACTATATGATATTGAAAATAATGATTGGAGAGATCATTTATTAAATTTATTAAATGATTTCCACAAAGAGACTAAATCTAAAAGAGCTGAGTTTATTATTGAAAATTATGACTCTGAAATCAAAAAATTTGCCCATGTGGTACCTGATGAAGTGGTTGATAAACTAGAATTTCCAGTTACAAAAAAATCAAAAATAGCTTAAATAAATTTAGATAGAGTTTTTAAACTTTCTTTATCAGACAAGCTGTGATCAGCATGTTTAATTAAAATATTTTTAAAGTTTTTAAATTTTTTACTCAAATTAAATTTATCGTTATACCCATATGGTACTGCTTTATCTTGACCCCCGTGAAGGAAAATAGTTTCTCCCAAAAAATCACCTTTAATTTTTTCAAGAAGATATTTTTTACTTCTATTAAATAATGCTGGGGAGTAATAGTAAGCAAAATCAGAACTAACTTTTTGTTTAACAATTTTGTTATTTTTTATTTTTTTTCTTTGATGAATATTTAAATTTTCCCAAATTAACTTAGCAGTAAAATCGGGCGCAGGAGCAATACCAATAAGTTTAGTAACTTTTTTTGGGTGCATTAAAGCATAAATGATTGCAACCCATCCACCCATACTACTTCCTATTAAAATGAAATTTCTTATTTTTAAATATTTTATAATATTATCTAAGTCATCGTACCAATCACTAATCCCAAAATTAGTAAATTCACCACTAGATCGACCATGACCTTGAAAGTCAAAACACAAATATGAAATGTTATTTTTTTTGCAATAATTGTTTAAAAAATTAGACTTTTTACCATTCATGTCAGATAATAAACCATGTAAAAAGATTAGAGTTTTTTTACTTCTTTTGTAGTATCTATAAGATATTTTTACATTACCTTTTTTAAAAAAGTTCAGTTTTGACACAAATTAAAAATACAAAAAAAATTACTTGTTTACAAATAATTCCATCTATGGGTATTGGAGGTATTGAGACAGGAGTAAGGGATATTGCTAATTATCTTAATAAAAAAAATATTGAAAATTATATTTTATGTGAAAGAAGTGATAAGAACTTTAATATTAAAGGTCTAAAAATTATAAAAATTAATAATTTAAGATTTAAAAATATTTTTGATCAAAATAAAATAAAAATACTGATTAAAGATTTAATTATAAAAAAAAGGATAAACTTAGTTCACATTTCATCCAGAGCACCTGCTTTTTTTCTTATAAATTTTATTAAAAACTTAAATATCAAAGTTGTAACTAGTGTTCACAACAAGTATGAGTCTAAGTCTTTGTTAAAAGATTGGTATAACAGTTATTTATTAAAAGGCGACACTATTATATTTAATTCTAATTTTGTAAAAAAAACATATGCAAATTACTATCCCAAAAAAACTAAAATACATGTAATTCCTAGAGGTATAGATACCAACTATTTTCATCCATCAAAAAAAAAAGTTATTGATAGAAATATTTTTATACCCTCAAGAATATCAAATTGGAAAGGACACGAATTATTACTTAATTATTTCTCATTATTAGAGCAAAAGTATAAAGATCTATTTAAAATTCATTTAATATCTTCAAATCAAAGTAAAGAAGAAAAGAAAATACAATTACTAATAAATAAACTCAATTTATTTGAGAAAGTCATAATTCATAAACCAACTTTAGAAATTAATAAATTATATCAAGAGTCTTATTTAATTATTAATATCTCTAAAAGACCTGAAGGTTTTGGAAGAACTATCTCTGAAGCTTTATCGTCAGGAAAAACTATTATTGCTCCTAATCAAGGAGGTACTAAAGAACAACTTTTTTATTTTGATAGAAATTTATTATTTAATGTAAATTCATTTCACTCCTTTCAAAAAACTTTTAAATATGCTTTAAAAAATTATCAATCAATTTCCAAAAAAGGCAGATCTTATGTAAAAAAAAATTACTCATCTGATCTGATGTGTAGAAAGACTTTAGAGGTTTATAATCAATTAATTAGTTCATGAATATTTTGATAATTAAACATGGGTCTTTGGGTGACTTAATCATTTCGTTTGGAGCTATGAAAACATTAAGAGAAAATTATCAAAATTCCAATATTTATTTACTTACTCAGTCTAATTATAAAAAAAATTTTATAAATTTACCTTATGTTGATGAAATTTTAATTGATAATAGACAAGCAATCTTTTCATCAGTAAATAATCTTTTAAATATAGTTAAAGAAAAAAAAATTAACCTGGTAATTGATTTACAAAATTCAACTAGAACTGAAATATACAATTTTTTTTTAAAAATATTTACAAAGTGTAAAATTTTATCCGCAAGGAAATTTTCAAGTTATAAATATGAGCAAAAAAAACTTGGTATTCAACACATCTCAAAAAATCATCAAGATCAATTAAAACACTTGGGTATAAATCAATTTCTACGACCTGATTTAAGTTGGATGTTAAAAGATGATATGAAAGTTTCAAAAAAAGTAATTTTTATACCAGGGGCATCAAAATCTGGTGAATATAAAAAATGGTCTTCAGATAAATTTGCCCAAGTAGCTAAATATTTAGTACTAAGAAAGTATGAAATTTATTTAACTGGCTCTAATTTGGATTTGAATACTATAAATGAAATTATTGAATTGTGTCCTGAGTCTATAAATAAAATTAACGAGTCCAAGATAGAGGATTTCTATCAATTATGTATGACATCTGAGTTAATTTTAACAAACGATACCGGGCCAGCTCATATTGCTGGTCTTACAAATAAAAATGTTATTTGGATAGCAAATGACAATGATATTTCGAGATCGTGCTATCCACTCGGAGATAATGTGCATAAAATTACATCATCTAACGTAAAAAATATCAGTGTGGACACTATTACTAATAAAATAGAACAAATATTAAAATAATTTATATTTACAATTGAATTATCTTTGTTAATAATCCTAAAATGATTTTATTTAAGCAATCCCTAGGATATTTATAATTGCAAACTTCCTTACCTTTTTTTTACATATAATATTTTGAATAGACCCTTCCAAAGAAATAATAATTTTCGTGGCAAAAGAGATCTTCATAAGATAAATAATTTTATATCTGCAGCTGACGTAAGAGTAATTTTAGACGATGGTGAACAATTGGGGGTTATGAAAAAAAATGAAGCTATAGACATTGCTAAAGGCAGAGGCATGGATTTAGTTGAAATTGCTCCAAATAACAATCCTCCAGTTTGTAAAATAGTAGACTATGGAAAATTTAAGTATCAAGAACAAAAGAAGAAAAATGAGGCAAAAAAGAAACAAAAAGTAATTGAAACTAAAGAACTTAAGATTAGACCAGGTACTGGTGAACATGACTATCAAGTCAAAATTAGAAATGCGCAGAAGTTTATAAAAGAGGGAAATAGAGTTAAATTTAGTTTGAGATTTAAGGGTAGGGAAATGGAACATTCTAATTTGGGTATCAATATGCTTAAAAGGGTTAAAACAGACCTTGGTGAACTTATTAGAGTTGAAATGGAACCTAAAATTGAAGGAAGACAAGCTTTCCTCGTTGTTGCGCCTAAATAAATTATATGATATTTAATTGACCTCAACTGGTCGAACAGGCTTTTAAACAAGGGTATGCCTTAAGACCTAATTAGTTCACTCAAAAGGAGATAAAATGCCCAAACTAAAAACAAAAAGTAGCGTTAAAAAACGCTTTAAAACTTCCTCTTCAGGAAAACTAGTGGTCGGAAGCGTTGGTAAACGCCATGGCATGTCCAAAAGAACAAATTCTTTTATCAGAAATTCTAAAGGTACAAGAGTCTTATCAAAGTCTGCATCAATAATAATTGAATCAATGATGCCATATTCCAAATAGGTAAAGGAGATATAATATGCCAAGAGTAAAAAGAGGAGTTACAGCAAGAGCTAAACATAAAAAAGTTTTTGAATTTACAAAAGGTCATCGAGGTCGAAGAAAAAATGTCTACCGTGTGGCTACACAAAGCATGGATAAAGCACTCCAATATGCTTACCGTGATAGAAGAAATAAAAAAAGAGATTTCAGAGGTTTATGGATACAAAGAATTAATGCTGGTGTTAGAGAGCATGGCCTCACATATGCCAAGTTTATTGATGGATTAAAAAAAGCAAATATTGAAATTAATAGAAAAATTCTATCTGAAATTGCATTTCATGAACCAGCTGCGTTTAAAACAATAGTTGAGAAAGCTAAGGCTAATATAGCCGTTTAAAATTTAAAATGGACATTAAAAAAGTCCTTAATGAAGCTACAAAAGAAATAGAGCAAAGCTCTAATCAACTTGATTTACAAAATGTTAAAGTAGCCTATTTAGGAAAAAAAGGAAAAATTACAGAGTTACTTAAAAGTCTAAAAGATTTATCATTAGACGAAAAAAAATCTACAGGCGCTGAATTAAATCAATTAAGAGGTGAGGTTGATAATCTCATTAAGAGTAAATTTAATCAGATAAAAGTTGAAGAAATTAACTCTAAGTTAAGAAGTGAATCTTTAGATTTTAGTTTTCCCCCACCAAATTCAATTTCCCCAAAGGTTCATCCAATATCAAAAACATTTGATGAGGTTATAACGATTTTTGGATCAATGGGTTACTCAGTTGCTGAAGGCCCAGACATTGAGACAGATTATTTTAATTTTTCTGCATTAAATATTCCTGAAAACCATCCTGCCCGTGAAATGCAAGATACATTTTATATTGATGATAAGGATAAAGATGGAAAACCCTTCGTTTTGCGAACACATACAAGTCCAGTTCAAATCAGAACTTTATTAAATGAAAAACCTCCAATTAAAATAATAGCTCCTGGAAGAACTTATAGGTGTGACTCAGATTCAACGCACTCTCCTATGTTTCATCAGGTTGAGGGATTGTTTATCAATGAAAATGCAAACATGGGCGATTTAAAAGGAACCTTGATTGAATTCTGTAAACAATTTTTTAATGTGCAAGATTTAAAAGTTAGGTTTAGACCTAGTTATTTTCCTTTTACAGAACCGTCTGCAGAAATGGATATAGCCTATGAGATAGTTAACAACAAGATTAAATTAGGTCAAGGTGATCGTTGGCTTGAAATTCTTGGATGTGGAATGGTAAATCCTATTGTTTTAGAAAATTGCAATGTTGATACAAAAAATTTTCAAGGTTTTGCATTTGGAATGGGCTTAGATAGAATTACAATGTTAAAATACGGCCTAACTGACATAAGATCATTTTTTAGTGGAAACTTAAATTGGATTGCTAATAACGGTTTTAGCATAGGAGATTTTTAGTGAAGTTTAGTTATAGTTGGTTGTGTGAACATTTAGAGACAGATAAAAATGCAACTGAAATTGGAGACGCTCTCACAAACATAGGCCTTGAACTGGAGAATTTAAGTGACTATTCCTCATACTTAAACTTTGTTGTCGCAACAATTAAAGATTTTAAAAAACATCCTAACGCAGATAGATTGAACATTTGTAAAGTTGATGACGGAACTAATACTTATCAAGTAATTTGTGGTGCAAATAATGTTAAGAAGGGATTAAAAGGAATATTCGCTAAAGAAGGAATGTATATTCCTGGAACACAAATACATTTAAAAAAAGGTAAGATTCGAGGTGAAACATCTGAAGGAATGCTTTTATCAGAGAGAGAACTCAATTTGAGTGATGACCACGAAGGTATTATCGAGCTGTCAGAGAATTTTAAAAATGGTACCTCTGCAGTAGAAGCACTTAAACTAGATGATCCTATTTTTGAGATAGGCATTACACCTAACAGAGGAGACTGTCTCAGTATCAGAGGAGTTGCTAGAGATCTTTCTGCAAAAGGTATTGGAAAACTTAAGCCGTTAAAATACGAAAAAATAAAAAAATTAGAATTTGAAAGCCCAATTAGTTGGAGTATCAAAAATGATGATAATAGCTGTGAGTATGTCGTTAGTAGATACTTTAAAGATGTAAATAATACAAAGTCTCCAGAATGGTTGCAAAAGAAATTAATTAGCCTCGGACTAAGACCAATCAATGCATTAGTTGATATAACAAATTTTATTACTGTCGATTTAGGTAGACCATTGCATGTATTTGATGCAGATAAAGTCGGAAAAAAACTTGATATGAGACTTGCAAACTCTAATGAAAAAATTCTTGCACTGGATAATAAAGATTACACTTTGGACGGCAGCTCAACCGTAATTGCTGATAGTAATAATGCTCTCGCGATTGCGGGAATTATTGGAGGGGATCACAGTGGATGCACAGAAAATACCAAAAACGTGTTTCTAGAAGTAGCTATATTTAATCCAAATAGTGTGGCAAAAACAGGGAGATCTCTTGGAATTAATTCTGATGCCAGGTACCGTTTTGAAAGAGGTTTAGATAAAAATATGGTCCTTGAAGGTTTAGAATATGCTTCTTACCTGATAAACAAAATTTGTGGAGGATCTGTTAGTAAAAATACTGATGCTGGAAAATTAGACACTAATGAACACAAAATAAAATATGACTTTAATTATTTTAATAAGGTAATTGGTTTAGATTTAGAACCACAAATACAAGTCAAAATCTTAAAAGACTTAGAATTTCAAATTAATGAGAGAAGTGATAATGAATGCGATGTACTGGTACCATCATGGAGAAATGATGTTAAAAATAATATTGATATCGTTGAGGAAATTATAAGAATTTATGGATACGATAATATCAATGTAAGTGTACCCATCTCGTCAAGAGATGAGATTAAAAAAATTGAAAATTCATTAGTTAATAAGAAATTTAAAATAATATCGAAACTTAAAAAAACCTTAGTATCTAATGGAATTTCAGAAGTTATAACTTTCTCTTTTCACTCAAACAGAGCTCAAGAAATCCTCACCGGTGATACATCTTTAAAAATTTCTAATGCAATTAGTGACGACCAATCTTTCATGAGAAATTCAATGATCTTTAATCATTTAGAAAGTGCAGAGTTAAATTTTAAAAAAGGAATAAAAAATATTCAATTATTTGAAATTGGACCTATTTATAATTCATCTCAATCTCAAGAGAATATACTTTCTTTACTTATTTCATCCCAAGATGACACAAACTCAATTTATAAATCTGTAAATTTTAACTTTTACTCTTTAACAGAACTCGCATCAAAATTAATTAGTTCATTAAACTTTGATATAAAACATTTTAATATTTCAAGATCAACTTCAAATATCTATCATCCAGGACAATCTGCAGAGGTTCATATGGGAAAAAAATTAATAGCTAGATATGGAAAAGTTCACCCTTTAATTATGGAGGAATTTCCTAAACTTAAAAATACCTATGCAATTGAGTTGTTTTTTGAAAATCTCCCAATAGAGTCTATATCTAGAATTAATTCTATCAATATCTCAGACTCTCAATTTCAGTTTAGTGAAAAAGACTTTTCATTTATATTTGAAAAAGAACAAAACCTTTATGAAGTGCAAAGATATGTCACGGGTATAGATAAAAACTTAATTAAGAATGTGGAATTCTTTGACCTCTATGAGTCAAAAGACTTAGGAGATAGTAGTAAAAGTGTGACATTCAGAGTTACTATTCAATCAAAAGAAAAAACTCTTGAAGAAAAAGACTTAGAACAGCTTCATAAAAATATTTTAGAAAAAGTATCTAATAAATTTAAAGCAAAAATCAGAACTTAATGGAAATTTCTAAAATAAGAAATTTTTCTATTATAGCCCACATTGATCACGGTAAATCTACTTTAGCAGATAGGATTATTGAAATTTGCGGAGGTATGGATGACAGAACTAAAAAAGATCAAGTCCTCGATTCAATGGAGATTGAAAGAGAAAGAGGCATTACTATAAAAGCACAAACTGTGAGATTGAATTATAAAAACAAAAATGGAGATGAATATCAGCTAAATATTCTTGATACACCCGGGCATGTAGATTTTTCTTATGAGGTTTCAAGATCGTTATCTGCATGTGAGGGCTCAGTTCTTGTAGTTGATAGCACTCAAGGTGTTGAGGCTCAAACACTTGCAAATGCTTATCAAGCAATTGATGTCAACCATGAAATACTCCCAGTCCTTAATAAAGCTGATCTTCCTGCATCTGAACCTGAGAGAGTAAAAGAAGATATTGAGCAAACAATTGGAATAGATACCTCAGAAGCCCACCTGGTCTCTGCAAAAACAGGATTAGGTGTTGAAGGTTTATTGGAGCAAATTATTGAAAAACTCCCAGCTCCAAATACCAATGAAAAGACTCTAAAAGCTCTGTTAGTTGATAGTTGGTACGATAATTATTTAGGAGTGACTGTTTTAGTCAGAATTCTTGATGGGGTAATGAAAAAAGGAATGAAGGTTAAGTTTCTATCTAATAACCAACATTACAATATAGATAGAATTGGATATTTCAGTCCTGAAATTAATTATTGTAATGAGCTTGGTCCGGGAGAAATAGGTTTTATCAATGCTAGTATAAAGTCGGTTGCTGATTGTAAAGTTGGAGACACAATTGCTGAACTTAATGATCAAAAAATTAAACCACTTCCTGGATTTAAGCCCTCTCTGCCAGTTGTGTTTTGTGGAATTTATCCTGTAGACACCTCCGATTATGAAAGATTAAAAGAAAGTTTTGAAAAATTGGCCTTAAATGACTCTAGTTTCACTTATGAAAATGAAACTAGTGCTGCTTTAGGTTATGGTTTTAGATGTGGCTTTCTAGGGTTACTTCACTTAGAGGTAACTACGGAAAGACTGAGAAGAGAATTCGATCTAGATTTAATTACAACAGCACCTGGCGTTGTCTATAAACTAATAGATAGAAACAAAAATAAACTTGTTATAAGAAACCCATCTGAACTTCCTGATCCTGCAGAAATTGATCAAATATTAGAACCTTGGGTTAAATCAACAATCATTGTTCCCCAAGATTATTTAGGAACTGTTATAAATCTTTGTATTGAAAAAAGAGGTAAGCAGAAGAACTTAAATATCCAAAACAACAGAGCAATTTTAGAAATGGAGCTCCCATTAAATGAGATTGTGATAGATTTTTACGATAAATTAAAATCTTATTCTAAAGGTTATGCTAGTTTTGATTACCAAGTTTATGATTATTTTCAAGGTGATTTAGTAAAACTTAATATTTTAGTAAACTCTGAAACAGTTGACGCATTTTCAAATATTGTTCATAAAACAAGAGCAGAAACAATCGGTAGAAGGATATGTAATAAGCTCAAAGATCTAATCCCTAGACAAAATTTCCAAATTCCAATTCAAGCTGCTATTTATGGAAAAATTATCGCAAGAGAAACTATTAAAGCTTTTAGAAAAGATGTTACTGCAAAATTATATGGTGGTGATGTTAGTAGAAAGAAAAAACTTCTTGAAAAGCAAAAAAAAGGAAAAAAAAGAATGAAACAGTTTGGGAATGTTGAAATCCCACAAACAGCATTTTTTGAGGCATTAAAAATTTCTGATGAATAATTTTTTAAATATAAATTATCGACCTCACCTTTTATTTAAATTAAAGCAAATATTTAATGAATTATATCCAATGATCTATTCTATCTCAGATGAAAAAAGGATTATAGTTCAACTAATTCAAAAATTTTTTGTTTTAGTTGAAAAATTAGATAAACATTACTATTTTGAAAAATAATAATATAGCCATTTATCATGCAGCTCCAAGAATAGGTGATAAGTTAATACATTTAGATTTTTATTATTCTATCTTTAAAAAATATAAAAAAAAAATTATATTAATTTGTCATAATAAAGATCAAATAATATCAAAATGTGATTTTTTTTCTGAAATAATTGATCTTGAAATTAAAAAAGGTCTACCTCAAATATTAAGTTTTATTGAATTTAATAAAATAATTAAAACAAGAAAAATAAACAAAATTTATATTTTTGAAAAAAATTCTAAACCAGCTTTATTCTCTTTTTTTTCTGGAATTGATAGCATTTATTCATATGGTATTAAAAATATTCAAAAACTATTTATTCATAATAATTCAATTGATAAAGAATATTATCCGTTAATTGAGTATGATCAAGCTGATAACTTTTTAAAAAAAATATCAATAAAAAAATATAAATTTTTTTTTAAAAATAATAAATTACCTAAAAATCATATTTTTATTTGTAACAAAGCTTCAGATTACTTACGTAAATGGCCCAATCAAAACTTAAAAGAAATTATAATTAAAATTTTAAATTCAAATTCTAATTCAAAAATATATTTAAATATTGATCATAAAGACTATTTGGATCTGTCTAAACAAATTAAAAGTAATCTGTACTATACATCTAATTTATCTTTAATTGATTTATTTGATGTTATTTCTCAATGCTCTTTCTCTTTAAGTGTAGACACTGGACCCTCACATATATCTTTAAGATTAGGAATAAAAACATACGTTTTATTTTCAAGAACATTGCCAAATAAATATTCTGATAATTTGATACCTATAATTGACAAGAATATAAAAGATGTTGATAAATCCATAATAACGAATAGAAAAAGTGATAATATTAATGTTGATTATGTTTGGGATTACATTAAGCATGAATTTAAAAAATAGGAGAGATGGCAGAGTGGTCGATTGCGCTACCTTGGAAAGGTAGTGTAGGGGCAACCTTACCGTGGGTTCGAATCCCACTCTCTCCGCCAGTTTTTAGATGCAATTTAAAACATTAGATAAAGTCAAATATAATATTAGAAAAATTTTTGAGTACCCTCTAGTGCCTTTATATGATCAAAAGGCGATTAGACCTCCTAACCAAAAAATTACACCAATTGTTTATCAAACATGGGTCGATAATAAATTTGGTAAAACACATGCAAAGTCTTTATTGAATTTTAGAGCCATAAATAAAAATTTATCATTTAGAATTTTCTCTAACTCTATGATGGACGAGTATATGAAGAAAAGATGGGGAACTGAAAAAATATATACTATTTTTAAAAATTCTTTATTAGGGCCTTTAAAGACAGATATCTTTAGATATTGTATTTTATATGATTTAGGTGGATATTATTTTGATATTAGTAGAGCATGTAGAGTTCCTCTAACAAAACTTCACAATAAAAACTCTAAATTTATAATTACTTATGAGGATACAGATTGTTATATACCACCGGACAATCCTTTCATTTATTCATTAAAGAGACCATTTTCTCACATGATCCAATGGGGTTTAGCATTTGAAAAAAAAAATATTTTTTTAAAATTATTAATAAATGAAATAGTTAAAGCATATCCTTTTTATAAAAATAAAATATTTGAAAATCCAAAATTAGCTATATTAAATTTTACAGGTCCAGGAATGTATACAAAAGTTATGAGAGATTATATTTCTCAAAATAATAAAAAAGATTTCACAGAATTAGATACTAAATTTGATGGACATGGTATTTTTAAAGTTCAAGGATCACAAATCAGGTATCATATACAGCCAAGCTATACATATGTTAAAAATAGAAAAATTTGTTTTTAGTCTTTAAGGAAATCATCGAGAATTTCTTGATATTTTGTTACAGGGAAATTATTTAAATTCTTATATCCATAATCTTTTACTTGTATACTTTGGGAAAATCCTGGTCTAGAAAACTTTTTTTCATCTGTAACTCCAAATATTTTAAGAGATTTAATTCCTGCAAATTCAAACATCCAAGCAGTCCCACTATCATTACACAGCAAACAGTGCATTTTTTTTGCTAAATTCATCGTGAAAGATATATCACTAGCAATTATTTGACCATTCTTCCATTCAGGGCAAATAAATTTATTTTCAAGACATACATTTAAAAAGGATTTCTCACTTGGTCCTAAAAAAAAAAATACATTGTACTGTCTATCTCTGAGCTTTTTTGCTATTTGCAAATAATTATCAAATTGCCACTGCCTAATAGGGTTCCCGGCACCTGGGGCGATAGCAATGTTCTTTTTCTTATCAGTGATAATGTCATCGATAAATTTACTATTGGGGACATGAATACTAGGTATCTTATCTATTACATCATCTTGAATAGTTGACAAAATATTAAAGTAAAATTGTTCTATATAAATATGTTTAAATTTCAAATTATTATTATTTTTAAAATCTGAAAATAAAAAATTAGCAGATGCGCTAAAAAATTTTTTGTGGGGTATTTTTCTTAGATTCAATGTTCTTAACACAACTTTTTGTAAATCAATTATTAAATCAAATTTAACTCTTGGGATTTTATCATTGCTTCTTAAAAGACCCAGAAGAGAGGAGTCAATTTTATTATTTTCAATAAATTCATGAATAATATCTTTAACTAATGGATTTAATTTATCTTTAAGAGTTGTTGTTTGACTTGTTGTGTAATAAATTATTGAATCAGGATAAATATTTTTTAACTTTTGAAGAAATGTTATCTTTTGTAAACCATCTCCTATCTTATCATTGAAACTGTAAATAAGAATTTTCATTCTTTAAAATCTAAGTCTATTTTTGTTTTAGCTCCTAACTCTTTCATTTTATTAGCTCTACTAAGCAAACTACCCTTACCGTCCTTAATATATTTTTTTGTTTGACTTATATTTTCTGCAGATTTAATCATGTTAGACTCAGTTTTATCAAGTAAATTTATAGCCTTTGCAATTTGATCAAACATTCCACCTGCTATTTCAGCTACTTCTTTTGAATTTTTATTTTGTTTTTCTAATCTCCAAATACTCTCAACTAATTTCATACACATAATTAAAGTTGATGGGCCAACTATAATGACTTGTTTTTGTTGAGCATAATTTGAAATACTTTGATCATATTTTTGAGCTGTTATTAGAGCGAATTCATGAGGCATAAAAATAAATACATAGTCAGGAGAGTTGACTTTTAAAAGATTAGTATAATCTTTTTTATGTATACTATTAATATGACTTTTCACAGAATTTATAAAATTTTTAATCGAGTTAACCTTAGATTGTTCATTATCTGTGTTTTGAAATTCATACCAATCTTTCATTGGTACCTTAGAATCAATGACAATATTTCTATTTTCTGGCAAAAAAACTACAACATCTGGTCTAAATACCTGTCCATTTTCATTCTTGTCTGTAAATTGAGTTTTATAGTCTCTGTCTTTAGTCATACCACAATCTTCTAAAATATTTTCTAAAATAATTTCACCCATTTCTCCCATATCAGAAATATTTGAGGACATAGCATTAGACATCTTTTTTGTTAGGGTTCCAATCTCATCTATTTTTGAATTAACATATCCTGTTTGCTCCAAAGTTTTACTGTACAAACTCTCTAAATTTTGGCTCATTTTTCTTATATCAACATCAAAACCATTATTTGATTTATTAAAAGTATTTTTTACAGTTATTAGTAAAAGTATAATAACAACTACAAGAAAAATAATTATAATGATATCTGTGTTCATCTATAAATAATTTAATAACTTTTAAGAGTAAATCTTATCTATTTTATCAAGACTTTTTTTTAAACTATTTTTTAAATCTTCTATTTTATGATTATCAAAAAGTTTTTTTTCTAAAAAATTATTAAAATAAGCCTTTAATTCATTTGATAGTTTTTCAATTTTAACAAAATCATCAGGTATCTGATCTTTAAGTTTTAAAATTTCACTATTAAATTCATTAAGAGCACTTTTAAAGTGATTGTCAGCAAACGTTTCTAATTTATTTTTAATTTTTTTATAATCAAAATTAGTATCTAACTTAGATTCCAAATCATAAATCGCTAAATTAAAATAGTCGAACATTTGATCATATAAATCATATAGCTTTGAACTATTTATTATTCTTACAATATTCATTTAATCTAGATTATTACAGGTAATTTAAATTTCAAATATAAAAAGCCCAGCAAAAACTGGGCTTAAAAGGTTAATTTTAGTAAGCGGTATCCCTACCTTCGGATTTTGCGATCTCTCGAGCATTTGGATTAACAGACGGTCTAAAAGGTATTTCAACAATTTCCCCATCAACTGGTTGACCAGGTGTATCACAATATGCATCAGGTAAATGAAATTTGAATTTGTTTCCAATACCTTTTTTTTCATACGGTACATATCCCATAGCAATATTTGTTTCTAATTCAGGAGAGTACCAAGGAGATGTTAAGTATCCAACTGGTGTATTACCATCTTCAGAAACTAGCCAAAAATCAGGAGCATATTCATCTATTGGTTTGCCACCTAGAGCGAAGCCAACTAACTGATTGCTGTAAGGCTTTTCTCCAGCTTCCATTTTGGCTCTCATAGCTTCTAAAGCATCTTTACCAATATAATCATCAGTTTTTTTTCTTGGAACTTGATATCCTAGGTTGCACTGGAATGGGTATGTCTCTGAGTCAAGATCTTGACCCCAAGATAAAATTCCCGCAGCTATTCTTCTGTGGTGAGCAGGAGCGATTACTTTTAAATTATGTTTTTTACCTGCATCTAAAACTGCATACCACATATCATCAGCATATAGAGTTGCGTTTTTGAGGTAAATCTCATAACCCTTTTCACCTGTGAATCCTGTTTGAGAAATTATACAATCTCTTCCTCCTACTTTAGCTTCCATCAAACCATAATATGGAATATCTCTTACCGCTTCACCAACAAGATCTGCCATTAAATCAACAGACTTAGGTCCTTGAATTTGAACAGGTGCAGCATCTATTTCATCAATAGTAACATTAAATTTTTTATCATGATTAACACCTTGTAGGAAAAACATGATATCAGAGTCAGATAAAGAAAACCAAAATTCATCCTCAGCAACTCTTAACAAGATTGGATCATTCAAAACTCCTCCCTTGCTATTACATAAAATTACATATTTACCATTCATAACTTCAATTCTTGAAGCATCTCTTGTAATTACGTAGTTTGTAAACTTTAGTGCATCAGGACCTTTGACTCTAATTTGTCTCTCTACAGCAACATTCCACATGGTTACATGATTTACAAGTGCATCATACTCTACCATTGCACCACCGTCCTCAGGCTTTACGTATCCTCTAGGATGATACATTCGGTTGTAAACAGTACATCTCCAACATCCAGCCTCTACTGATAAATGCCAATAGGCAGATTTTCTAACTCTTGTTGAAATCAACATTTGTTGTGGTGTTGGACCAGATTGTCTTAAGTTATAAGGGACTTGTCTGTCTGACTGGTCCACTGTGCTTGGTTGTGTTAGCTTCATTTATCCTCCAGTAAAGCTATTGTAGCAATGGAAAAAAATTAATTTCTTTTTCTGTTGTATGCAATCAAAATCGTATGGTTAAAAAATTTTTTTGTGGAGGACTATTTTACTATTTTCAATTGTAAATTCACCACTTTGGACAGCATTTAACCATAAACAAGTTTTTTCAAATCCACCAAAAGGAAAACAGTGAAAGCTTTTTAGTGAATTTTCACCCTGAGCAAAATTAGCTAATTCAATAAGCATATCATCATTAGATGTTTTCGTGAGAAGATCAGTTACTTTAGAGGAGTTTTTTTTTAGAAAATTTATCGAATTTCCTACCCCGCTCATTATTCCAAAGTTTAGTAAGGTCTTAAATGATGCAGGACCTGGGAAACCGACTCTTACTGGTAAATTAATATTTTTAGTCTTTAAATCCTGACACCAGTCTATGAAAGGTGAGGCATTAAAAAAAAACTGTGTTACTAACTCTATATTTAAATTTTTATTTTGAGAAAGATCATACTTTTTATTTAAAAAGTCATTAATAGTTTCTTGATTTATATCTGGAGATCCCTCAGGATGTCCAGCAACACCGATCTCAGTGAAATCGTTATCATTTAGCAAATCAGACTCTAATATTTCTAGAGAAGAGGAGATAGATCCATTCTGATTACCTCCACCTCCAATAACCAATATTTTTTTACTATCAGTTCTTTTTCTAAGTTCTTTCAAAAAACTTGAAACGTGCTCCAGGTCTTTCATTGTCCTTGCAGGTAAATGAGTAATGGGAACTAAATTTTGATTAGAAACAAATTCAACTGTTTCTAAAATATCTTTTTCAGTAGCGTCAGGAAGATAAGTAATATAAACATTATTTTTTTTATCTAGTGGAATTGAATTTAATTTATGTCTTACTTTTGGATTTAGTTCGACTGTAAAACCATTTAATAAAGATACGATATTATCTTTGCTCATAATTTTAAACTATAACAATTAAGACTTTAATCTATTATTTTCTGGGTCCAACAAAGGCTCTTGAGTTACCTTTAATGGATATCTTTTTCCAAAATATTCTAATTCTAAAGCTGTCCCATTTTCTGATAACTCTAATGGGAGGTAGCCGTAAACAATATGTTTGTCTACAAAATATCCATAATTAGTGCTTGTAACATAACCAACAGCCTTGCCGTTACTGTAAATAGGTTCTGTGCCTAAAGCCATTCCCTCAGGGTCTTCTAAAATCATACAAGTTAATTTTTTTTGAACTGGTTTTTCCTTAATTTTTTGTAAAGCAGACTTGCCAATAAAGTCGTCATCTTTCTTTAACTTAACAGTAAAACCTAAACCAGACTCATAGGGATTATAATTTGTGTGAATATCTGAGCCAAGTGATCTATATCCTTTTTCTAATCTAAGAGACTCAAAGGCACCAGCTCCTGAGCAAATCATATTAAATTCTCTTGAGGTTTCTCTAAGTTCATCCCATAAAGTTAAACCATATTCTGTAGGAGTGTAAATCTCCCATCCCAACTCACCTATGTAAGATATTCTTACCGCTACGCATGGAACGTTACTAATTGAAATTCTTTTTATACTAAAAAATGGGAAACCTTCATTTGAGACATCGTCATCATCACAAAGTTTTTGAAGAGCTAATCTAGAATTTGGACCCCACAAACCAATACCTGCGTAAGCGGAAGTCCAATCAATGATTTGAACACTTCCATCATTAGGAGCATTAGAGCGAAGCCAATTAATATCAATCATACCATTTCCTGCTCCTGCTAGGACCCAAAATTTGTTTTCTTCTAATCGACTTATAGTAAGATCACTTTTAATTCCACCATACATATTGGAGATAACGCTATAGACAACTTTTCCAACCGGAACATCAATATTGTTTGTACAGACTTTTTGAAGTAACTTTAAGGCACCTTTACCACTTACTTCAATCTTTACAAAACCAGTGATATCAAATTGAGCACCTGTTTGTCTTGTAACTAAATGTTCTGCTGCTTGAATTGGGGACCAATATTTTGCCGCCCATCCAGTTCGATTAGGAAAGTTTTTTCCTTTCATTAAATCAGCATTAGCCTCATACCATTGCGGACGCTCCCATCCCATAGTTTCAAAAAAATAAGCTTTTTGGCCCTCTAATCTATTATAAAAAGGACTTCTCCTAAGTGGTCTTGGTTGCTCCATTTGTTGTAAAGGATGAATGATATCGTAAACCTCTTTGTAATTTTGTTTTCCTCGTGCTCGTAAGTATTTTCTGACGTGGTGGTGCTGATGGAAACGATTTATATCACCTTGACGAACGTCAAGTTCAGGTTCGCCATTAACAATCCATTCTGCCATAGCCTTTCCAACGCCGCCACTATGCGTAATCCAAACAGCATTTGCTGTCCACAAACCTTTTACTGATGTTTCTCCCATCAAAGGATTACCATCTGTAGTAAATGAAAACATTCCATTAATCTTTTTAGTTAATTTTTTCTCAGCAAATTTAGGAAATAGCCAATTAGACTCTTTGTGCGCTCCAGCAAAGTCATCAGGTCTGAAATCTACTAATGAGGGCATCTCCTCCGCCTCTTCAGGTTTTTTTATATCTTCAGACTCTAAAATTCTTGGCTCATGTCTATAATTTCCAATTACATAAGAGTCATTCCATTGCCTGAAATAGAGACTGTAATCCTGGTGACGAACTAAAGCATGATCTACCAATGCTTCCTTGTGGTCAGCCTGATATTCTTTTAATTCTTCAAAAGGCTCAAGCCAAACCATTTGATGTTCACATGGTACCAGAGGTAAAGAGATATTTGCGAGTCTTCCCATTTTGGGAGCCCAAATACCTGTTGAGACTAAAACAATATCGGCATCATAATCCCCATTTGAAGTCTGCACTCCTCGAATTTGATTATTAGAAATTTTAAAACCGTTAACAGCTGTATCACCTATAAATTCTCCAGCTTTTAAATCTGTTACATATTTTGCCATTGCTTTTACAGCTCTAACTGGTGCTGCAAGACCATCAGTGGGCACATAATATCCACCATGAATTTTTTCAGGATCAATATAAGGACTCATTTTTAAAACTTCATCTGGCGAAATAATTTTAGCATCTTGAAGTCCATAACTATGTGCAATTCCAAGTTTTCTATATAAATCCTCATGCCTCTCTTTAGATTTAGAGACCTCAATTCCTCCGACAGTGTGATAACAAGGTTTTCCATCAAAAGTTAGAGATCTCAAAAGTTCAACAGTATATTGAGCAAATTTGCACATCATTCTAGATGGATTAGTTTGAAATACACCACCTGGAGCATGACTAGTAGAACCTCCGGTTTCAAATAAAGGACCTTGATCAAGAATTACCATATCTTTCCAGCCTAATTGGGCTAAATGATATGCAGTGCTCGCACCAACTATCCCACTTCCAACAATAATAATTCTAGATTTTTTTGTCATCTTTATCCTTAGTACTTATCTAAACTAATCAGTTCCAAAATTTGATGTCAATATGAAAAAAAGTTACAGATTAACCGCGTCAATTAGACGATCTTCTAGGTAATCACTAAATGATCGACCACAGCTTAAAAGTATTACGTTATCTAAATTAAAAATGGAACAATCAATTCTAGCCAATAAAGTTTGAGCAGCTGTAAGAGGTTTAAAGGATTTTTCACGAAAATCAAAATGTGTGAGTTTATTTAATATCATGGTAGCATTCTCGCCACCAACTTGAAAAAATATTTGTGAGTCTGTCAGGTTAGTTGCCAAAATTGAACTAGATTTATTAAAAGTATCACAGAGTTTGTGAAATTTTTTTTGTTCAATATCTTTCTTAAAAACTAAATTCCATTGATCAAAAGACATTTTAGCTAAAATGAAATTATCATTGGTAACTATTCTCAAATTATCAGAAGGGGGAAGGAGTTTTAATGCCTTGTTCACAACACCGTTGAACTCTGAGTTACCAGAACTTCTTAAAACAATTTGTTGTGAGATAATTTTTTTAATTTCAATACCATTTGATCGAATTACATCCTTCATGAAGCTAGCTTTGTATTTTCTTTATCATAAAAAATCGGTTCAACTATCTCAACTTCTATTGTTTTCAATTCAGGAGTTGATGCAAATGCCTTAGTTCCAATAAGTGACTGACCATTTTTGATAACAGCTAGAGCAAAGTTATGTCCTAAAGTAGGGCTTTGATAACAGGATGTTATATGTCCTAGCATTGGAGTTGGAGTTTTTATTTCTTTATCTAAAATGATGTGTTGACCTTCTTCTAACTTCTCATTCTTGTTAGTTGGTAAAATTCCTACAAGCTGCTTTCTGTCTTTTCTAACTGTATCAGAACGTATTAAAGAGCGTTTTCCTAAAAAATCTTTTTTTGATTTTCCAATCATCCAATCTAAACCTAAATCAAGAGGGGTAATTGATCCGTCCGTATCTTGACCAACTATGATGTATCCTTTTTCAGCTCTTAAAAGGTGCATGGTCTCAGTACCATAAGGCTTCAAACCAAACTCCTTTCCAAAACTTATTATTTTTTCCCATATTTTTAGAGCTTGATTTGAAGGTACATATATCTCATAACCCATTTCTCCAGTAAAACTAGCTCTTAGTATTCTTATGGGAGTGTCTTCATATTCATGAAATTGAAATGTCATGAATGGGAAGGCTTCATTACTAAAATTAACCTCTGGGAAAACCTTCTCGATTATATTTCTTGTCTTTGGACCACTGATATTAAATGTAGCATACTGCTCAGTTATAGAATTCATATAGACATTTAAGTTGGGCCATTCAGTTTGAGCATATTCTTCCATACATCCTAAAACAGTTGCTGCGCCTCCAGTAGTAGTAGTTGCTATAAAATGCTCATCTGAGATTTTACAAATAATACCATCATCTTTGACCATACCATCCTCTCCTAACATCAGGGCATATCTTGAGGTGCCAGGTTTCATTTTGGAGAAACTATTTGTATATATTAAATTCATGAAAGCTAATGCATCCTTACCCTTAATCTCAATTTTTCCTAAAGTGCTTCCATCCAAGACCCCAGCATTTTCTCTTACATTTTTACTTTCTCGTTGAACGGCATCATTCATAGTTTCATCTTTATTTATTGGAAAATACCAAGGTCTTTTCCATTGACCAACATCCTCAAAAACAGCACCATTAGATATGTGCCAATTATGAATCGGTGATTTTCTCTCTGGGTCGTAATATTCATATGAATTTCTTCCTGCTATAGCAGCAAAACTCAAAGGAGCATAGGGAGGTCTGTAAATTGTTGTTCCTACTTCATTAACTTTCTTATCGAGTAAATCAGAAACTATACCCAAAGCATTTATACTACTTATTTTACCTTGGTCCGTTCCCATGCTGTTAGTGGTGTATCTTTTGAGATGTTCAATTCGATCAAAACCCTCTGAGATAGCTTGTCTTATATCTTTTGTGGTGACATCATTTTGTAAATCTATAAATGATTTTGACCAAATAGTTTGTTTTTGTGGTAAAACTTCCCACAATTTTTCAATTTTAAATTTGTGACTTGTATTTAGTTCTAGTTTAATTTGGACAGGTTTAATGCCAAATACAACTAATTTTTCATTAATTTCCTTATTAATGGCATTAAAGTCAAATTGCCCAGAAGCTGAGCCAAGTGTTATAGTGGGTTGAAAAGCTTGAGCGGGCTTATAGGTTAAATCTTTTTCATCCCAATCTAATAAGCCTTTGGACTGAGTAAACAAGTGAACATCTGGATTGATACCACCAGACAAACATAAAAAATCTGTTTTAATTTCATTAACTCCCCCTGAACTATCTTCAACTAATATTTTTTGTAATTTTTTATTTCCGTATGCCCCTTTAATTTGAGAATTAGTATATAAAGGAATGTCATTTTTTCTTATTAAATCAAACAAGTCTGGTTCAATATTTTCACCTGAGCGTGAGTCGATGTAAGCTTTTGGCTTAAAGCCCTTTTTGATAAGGCTAAATACAAGACTTTCGGAATTAGAGTTATTGCTAAAAACAACAGTTTCTTTTGAGGGTATCACCCCATATCTACACATATATTTTTCAAATGATGAGCACAACATAATACCTGGTAGGTCATTATTTTGAAAAGATAAAAACCTTTCTATATGACCATTGCTTAAAATGACTTGGTCAGTTCTAATTTTATGAAGAGTGCTATTAACTTTGTCTTTCAAAGGTCGAGATCCAACAAATTTATCTTCAATAGCAATAAGATGATTAATATAATTGTAAGTTGTCACTAAAGTATTTCTTAATATTTTTATATTTTTAGAGTTTTCGATTTCTTTAACAGTTTCGCTAATCCAGTCCATTGGTGTTTGATTGTTCACACTTTGAACTTTGCTAGAGTTATTCAAAATACCACCAAGTCGATCATCAAAATCGATAAGAAGAACACTAAACTTTGTATCAATTAAACTTTTTGCAGCTATAAGCCCGTTTAAACCTCCACCAACAATAGTTATATCGACATTATGATAAAGATGAGTGCTAACAGCTTTAAATTCTTTTGGAGGTTTGCCGAGACCCGCGGCTTTTCTAATTATGGGTTCATAAATTTTTTTCCAAAAATTTTTATGAGGGCCCATAAAAGTCTTGTAATAAAAACCAGCTGGAAAAACTGGTGAAAACATATTGTTTATACTTCCAATATCTGTCTCTAATGAAGGCCATCTATTTTGACTTTCGATTTCCATACCCTCATAAATCTTTTTTATGGTAGCTCTTGTGTTTGGTTCCGAATATTCACTAATAATTTGTACTAAAGCATTCGGCTCTTCTATTCCGCAAGTATAAAAACCACGAGGTCTGTGATATTTAAAACTTCTTCCGATTAACTTTATATTATTTCTTAGTAAAGCTGAGGCTATAGTATCACCTTTGTAACCATAATATTTGACACCATCAAATTTAAATCCTATTTTTTGATGAAATTGGATAAACTTATTATCTGTTAAATTCAAATCACTCATTTTTTAACTGTAAAATTACCTGACCCTAAGTTTGGTTCCCCTGATGGAGTTTTTACATTATTTTTAAAACTATCTAGTTTTGGTCTTTCTTCATCAATTTTATATATTTTTAATATTTCATCAGTAGACGTATCTCTTACACAATTAAACCATTTTCGGCATCCATGAGAATGAACCCATCTTTCATAAAAAATTCCTTTTGGATTTGCTCTGATAAAAACATATTCACCCCATTCTCGATCTCCAATTTCAGCTGATCCATCGGGCCGCTTGACATGAGCTTCCCCACCGTTAGAAAATTCGGATTGGTCTCTTGGACCGCAGTACGGACAGTCGATAATAAGCATGATGAATTAATGGGCTACTGCTGCAGCCCCATGCTCATCAACTAGTTTTCCGCTTGCAAATCTATCTAAATTAAAAGCACTATTTATTTGATGGGCCTCATTTTTAGCAATCGTATGCGCAAATACATTAGCACTTCCAGGTGTCGCTTTAAAACCACCTGTGCCCCAACCACAATTAAAAAATAATCCCTCAATGTCACATTTACTTATTATAGGACTAGCATCAGGACAAATATCCACTATCCCTCCCCACTGACGTAACATTTTCATTTTTCCAAAAACGGGGTAAAGCTCGACCATTGCTCTCACAGTCTCCTCTATAATGTCAAAACCACCACGCTGCGTGAATGAATTATAACCATCTGTTCCTGCACCTATTACAAGTTCACCCTTATCAGACTGGCTTACATAAGCATGAACAGCAGATGACATTACAACAGTATCAATAATTGGTTTTATTGGCTCAGAAACTAAAGCTTGAAGAGGTTTGCTTTGTAGTGGAAGTCTGATACCAGCAGTCTCAGCAAGAACACCTGTGTGTCCTGATGCAACTACCCCAACTTTATTAGCTCGAATAAAACCTTTAGATGTTTCTACACCCTCTATTTTTCCATTTTTAGTTTTAATTTGATGCGCCTCACAGTTCTGAATTACATCTACTCCCATTTCATCTGCACGCATAGCAAATCCCCAAGCAACAGCATCATGTCTAGCAGTTCCACCTCTTGGTTGGTAAGATGCGCCAAGAACAGGATAGCGAAGATTATCGGTATTCATGATAGGAACCTTTTTTTGAATTTCTTCTTTAGAGAGCCAAAGCGAGTCTATGCCATTTAAATTATTTGCACTTACTCTTCTTTTAATTTCTTTTATATCATGTTCATTGTGAGCAAGGTTCATCACACCTCGTTGACTAAACATAACATTATAATTTAATTCAGTTGATAAATTTTCCCAAAGTTTAAGAGAATGCTCATACAAGTGAGCGCTGTCATCCCACAAATAATTTGATCTTATGATAGTAGTATTTCTCCCAGTATTACCTCCACCAAGCCAACCTTTTTCAATTACAGCAATATTTTTTAAACCATGTTCTTTAGCTAAATAGTAGGCAGTACCAAGACCGTGACCACCACCACCAATTATTATAACATCATAAAATTCTCTTGGTTCTGGACTTCGCCACATTTTCGGCCAATCCTTATGACCCTTTAAAGCATTTTTGGCAATACTAAATATGGAATATTTTTTCTTCACGTATGCAAATTAGCAAAAAAATTTTTACTCATCTAGTAAATTTCAAAGGCGAATTGTCATTGATATTTCTAAAAATTTTAGGAAATTGCCATTTTAGCTCACAATCAGTATTTGGAGCTTGTGATTTATCATCCAAATCTTGTTGACAAATAGTGCGAATTTCAAAGCTAAACCTTGTTTTTTCTGATTTTTGCTTAGATGAGCTATGAAGATGACATCCAGAAAAACAAAGTATTTCCCCTGGCTGGATAGTTACTGGAAGAATTTTAACTTGTTCAGGTAATTCCTCTAACATTTGAGGGGCTGATGGATAAGAAAAATCATTTCTTTTTCTATGGTCTAAGTAGGTATTGAGGTCCCAAGTAGATGTAGAATTTTTTACAGGTTTAGAAAAGAATTCAGGATAAAAAATCATTGTATTTGTTTCGTCAACAGAACTAATAGGTCCCCACCAATTAATTTGTTGATGAATATTTGTTCCCCATGTATCTCGATGTGAGCTAATTCTTGAAGCCTCTCGGTAATTAAATCTATCTTCAGCAGGTGCAATTCTAATTCTAAACTGGTCCCAATAAGAATTATTATTATAAAAACCTCTTTCTATTAAAAAACTCTTAAATAGTTCTTTAAAAATCTTTGAATTTTTAAGATTTGATACAAGGTTCGTACTAATTGCTTCACATTCATCTAAGTAATGAATTTTTTCTAGCTCTCCATCATACTCACTACTAATCTCAGTCTTAATTTCTTGAATTAAATCGAGAGTGAATTGTGATTTTTGAAAAACAAAAATTTTTCCTTTAAATATTTCTTCTTTAAATTTTTTTAAGTCTAAGATCTTTTCTATTGCCTCAAACATTTAGTCTATATCGCCGACATAAACTCCTAAAGCAAGTGCAGTTTCAATAAGTGGGTCTGATCTATCAACTACTTTATAAGTTGATATGCCCTCACTAATTGGAACATCAACAACCTTCCTATCTCTCCAAGCAACCATTCTCCCCATTTTACCTTGTGCTATCAAATCAACTGCGTACACACCAAAAGCACTAGCAAGAATTCTATCTCTTGGAGTAGGAGGAGCACCCCTTTGTACATGACCAAGAGATGTTACTCTGCACTCTATATCTGTCATTTTCATAATCTCTTCAGACAAGTAATTTCCTATACCGCCAAGTCTTTTTTGTCCGTCTGCAAATTCCACAGTATAGCTTCTACCTTCTTCCGTTTTAACAGCCTCAGCAACAACAATTAAAGAGTGAACAATCCCTCTATTTTTCATTTCAGTAAGTTTATTAACGATCCCTTTGATAGAATATTTAATTTCAGGGATTAAAATAGCATCAGCACCACCAGCAATACCCGCATTAATTGCAATGTGCCCTGCATCTCTTCCCATAACCTCTAAGATCATTGTTCGTTGATGACTGGCGGCAGTCGTTTGAAGGTTATCAAGTGCCTGTGTAGCAACATTTACAGCTGTATTAAATCCAATTGAACTCTCTGTTGCACCAACATCGTTGTCGATTGTTTTTGGTATTGCAACAATATTTAAATTTCCTCGTTTTGCTATTTCTGTAAGAATGGACATACTTCCGTCTCCACCAATTACAATCAATCCTTCAAGACCCAACTCATGATATCCATCGATTATTTCTTGGGAGCGGTCTTTAAATTTTCCATCTGGCATTGGAAATTTAAAGGGGTTGCCCTTACTCGTTGTGCCTAAAAAAGTACCACCTTGTCTTAGTAGAGATCCGCTAAAGGTTTGATAATCGAGCGGTAAGTAAGCTACAGGTCTTTGCATTAAACCTACAGTACCGTCACGTATTCCAAGCACTTCCATGTTATAGGTATTCTTTGCTCGAAAAAAAATAGATCGAACGGCAGCATTTAAACCACCACAATCTCCTCCACTTGTAAGTATTCCTATTTTTTTCATTTAGAATTTATCTGAGTCCCACAACCATGCTGCTCCTCGTACGCCGCTAGAGTCACCATGAGTGTTTCGTAAAATCTTATTTCTTATTTTATCACTAAAAGTATATTTAGGAAGAAGTTTTGGAATATTTTCATAAATTCTTCCTACATTTGACATTCCTCCACCTATCACAATTACATCCGGATCTATTATGCCGATCATAACTGAAATTAATCTTGCAAATCGATCCTCGTATAATTCAAATTCTTTTTTTGCTCTTTCATCACCATTTGCTTCTAGGGCAACAATCTCTCTTGTTCTAAAATTTGTTCCATATTTAGAGTTAAATATTTTAGTAAAACCAATTCCTGATATAAATTGTTCTGCACATAGTGGCCGTCCACAATTTCCAACCTCGCACTTTGGATTTAATTCATATTCCTCTTGAGTGGGATAGGGAAGTGGTTGATGTCCCCAATCTCCTGCTACTTGATTAATGCCCTCTATAACCTGTTTTTTATAGACAAATGAACCTCCAAAACCTGATCCAATGATTATTCCCCATACAGATTGGTAATTAGCACCTGATCCATCAATTGCTTCTGAGAGCGCAAAGCAATTTGCATCGTTCATCAATTTAATATCTCTATTAAGACTTCTTTCTAAATCTTTATGGAAAGGTCTATCATTTATCCATACACAATTTGCGTTGTTAACTAAGCCTGTCTCTTTTGAAGAAAATCCAGGAATACAGACCCCGACAGTGTTAGTTGAATTTGTATGTCTGTCAAATTCTTCAATCAAAGATTTTACAGTATCAATACCATTTTCATAATTTTTTTCATATGTTGACCTTTTTCTTAAAATCTCATTACCCTCATTATCCATGAGAATACCCTCAATTTTAGTGCCACCATAATCAATACCCACTTTAAAATTTTTTGACATTACTTTTGTGAACTATTATATGAATATAAAAACATAATACACATATATATTAATTCAATGATATAACATAACTGCTTAGATTTAGTCTTGTATGAAAAAAAAAGTTATTAATTGGGGTATTATTAGTTCAGCAAAAATTGGATGGGAACATGTTATTCCAGCTATCATAAAATCCAAAAATAGTAATTTATTAGCTATTGCTAGTAGAAGTAAAGGCAAAGCAACAAAACTTCAAAAAAAATTTAATATCACTAAAAGTTATGGTTCATATGATGAACTTTATCTGGATCCCGATATTGATATTGTCTATAACCCTTTACCAAATCATTTACATATCAAAACAAGTTTAAAGGCTTGTGCTCATGGCAAACACATTCTCTTAGAAAAACCACTATCATTAAAAGCAAAGGATATTAATCCATTAATTAAAAAAGCAGCAAAACATAAAATTATAATTAAAGAAGCTTTTATGGTAAGACATCACCCTCAATGGCAATGGATAAAAAAATACATCAAATCTGGAAGTATTGGAAAAATATCAAACATATCCTCAGTCTTTTCTTATTTTAATAAAGACCCAAATAATATTAGAAACATACAAAAATACGGCGGTGGTGCAGTTTATGATATTGGTTGTTACCCAACTGTAATTTCGAGATACTTACTGGACAAAGAACCAAAAAGAGTTGTTGCTACCGCAATTAAAGATAAAAATTTTAAGACAGATATTTTATCAACTACTTTGTTAGATTTTGATGGTGTATTCTCATCTTATACTGTTGCTACCCAAAGCACTAACTCTCAAAAAGTTATCATTTTAGGAACAAAAAAAACGATAGTAGTTGAAAATCCTTTCAATGCAATAAAGAGCAAACCTACAACAGTTGTCATTTATAATGGCCGGTCAATATACAGAAAAGATAATACAATAAAAGTATTTAAGCCATCTGATCAATATGAACACCAAGTCACCGCTTTTTCTGATCATCTTTTAAAAAAAACAAAAGTTGATTATGATTTAAAAGATGCAAAAAAAAATATGAAAGTGTTAGATGCTACTTTTAAATCGATAAAAAGAAGTAAGTGGATTAAAGTTTAATTCTATCTACTATTAAATCAGCTACTTTTTTACCAAAAGTTTCATGAGTTTTTTTAGACCAGTGTATTGGATCTAGACTTGACGACTCTATATACTGATTACTATTAATTAAATAAATTTTTTCTTCATCAGTAACATGTTTTAAGGAGTTAAATAATTTTTTAGACTTATCAAAAGCTCCTTCCCATTCGATATAGTTTGACCATTGTAAATCATTAGATAGCTTTCCAAGAACTGGAGGGCAAATTACTACTATTTCTGATAAATTTTGATCATGCCAGGTTCCTTTTCCCGAAAATGTATGTTTGGCAATATTAATAAGTTCTTTGACTCCTTTAGCTACTTCATCAGAGGACCTGTTAAATCTTTTTTTTAAATCGTTAGTTCCAAGCATTATTATTATTAAATCAATTGGTGAGTGGGATAATAAACAAGATTTAAAAATAGAAGCTCCATTTAAATGGGATCCATCTCGCATATCGTTAACATTAGTAGTCCTACCGGGCAGGGAGTCTTCTTTTACAGAACAGTTTAAACGAGCATTTGCTAAATTGTTAGATAATTCAATAGGCCATCTTTTATCATATCTTTTACCCTCATCTTCATCTGTATATCCCCAACTATTGGAGTCACCGAAAACTAAAATGTTAATCAATAGGAGCTAGATGGAGCCCAGATATTGATATCTCCATCTTTTGCCTTTTGATTAATTTTTTTTATTTCTTCTTTACCAAATTTCAAATTATCAAGAGAAGCAAGACAATCTCTTAGTTGAGTAACAGTTCTGGCACCAATTAAGGCTGAAGTGATGGCTTTGTTATTTAACACCCAAGCCAAGGCCATCTGAGATAAATTTTGGCCTCTTTTTTTTGCTAGTTTATTTAAATCATTAATAATCTTTGTATTTTTTTTAGTAATTAATTTTTTACTAAATGAGCTATTTTCACTAGCTCTAGTACCCTTAGGTAGTCCGTTTAAGTATTTATTTGATAAAAAGCCCTGCGCTAAAGGGGAGAAAGCGATACATCCTACTCCATTTTTCAAAAGAGTTTTAGTAAGGCCTTTTTCAATCCAACGATTAATTAAAGAATAAGAAGGTTGATGGATAAATAATTTAATTCCTCTTTGTTTAAGAATTTTCATCATTACGTTAGTTTTTTTTTCTGAGTAAGAGGAAATTCCAATATAAAGAGCTTTTCCTGAACGGTATATACTTTCGAGAGCATCTGCCGTTTCCTCTAAAGGTGTATTTGGATCAAAACGATGAGAGTAAAATATATCTACATAATCTAAGTTCATTCTCTTTAAACTTTGATCACAACTAGCAATAACATGTTTTTTTGATCCCCATTCCCCATAAGGACCATCCCACATATCATAACCAGCCTTAGATGAAATAATCATTTCATCTCTATATTTTCCTAAATCACTTTTCATAACTTTGCCAAAATTAGTTTCGGCACTGCCATAGGGTGGTCCATAATTATTTGCTAAATCAAAATGAGTAATTCCAGAGTCAAAAGATTCAAATAATATCTTTTTAGACTCTGAGGACATTCCATTTCCACCAAAATTATGCCAGAGCCCAATAGAAATTAAAGGAAGCTTTAATCCACTCTGTCCACAATTTCTATATTGCATTTTGGTATATCTTTTTGCATTAGCTAAATAACTCATTTTATACTCTCCTCAATTTCTTTTTTGGTTGGCATTGAATTTGCAGCACCTTCTTTTGTCACAGAAATTCCTGCAACTAAATTAGCAAACTCTATCGACTGTTTGTAGGTTTTATTTTGAGACAGAGCAACACTCAGGGCTCCATTAAAGGCATCACCAGCTCCAGTTGTGTCGACAACTGGCTTATTTAACTTAGATGCAGGCATTAAAAATTCTTCATCATTGTTTTTAAAATAACAACCTTTTTCCCCAAGGGTAATTAATATATTTTTCACACCTTTTTCTAAAAAAAATTTTCCAGCATCTTTACAACCATCCTCATTTTCGACAGGCTTATTAAAATAAAAACTTGCTTCAGTTTCATTGGGAGTAAAAAAATCAAAAAATTGGAAGTAATCATCTGGTATTTCGCTCGATGGAGCTGGATTTAAAATTGTAATACAATTTTGACTCTTGGCTTCTTTTAGAGCGTACAATGTAACATCTTTAGGAGTTTCTAATTGTGTTAAAAAAATTTTTGAATTTTTAATTATACTTAAACTTTTATCAATTAAATTTTTACCTATAGTTCCAGCAGCACCAGGTACGACGTTAATAGCATTTTCCCCTGTTTTTCTATTTATAAAAATTCCCGCAGATCCGGTTGACTCATTTTCATCGATTTCTAAACCATCGTAGTTGATACCAGTATCTTTATATAAAGAAATTGCTATATCTGCGTAATTATCTCTACCTACCTTACTAATAAAAGAAACCTCTCCACCAGCTCTAGCTGCAGCAATTGCCTGGTTTGAACCTTTGCCGCCAGGTCCAATTATATATTTGTCACCTAATATCGTTTGGCCAGCCACTGGAATGCTATCAGCAAAAAAACAGATATCTGCTACAAAAATACCAAAAACACAAATACTCAATTATTTAATATCCAAACAGAACCATCAGGCTTAACAACTCCTTTAGTTAAAATAAAGCAACCAAAAGGTCTAGTTTCGTTTGTCGTAATAATTGCAAAAGCTTTTTTGGCTTCCTCGTAAAACTTAAATCTCTCAATTGATCCTATTTTCCAATTTTCACCTGCAACACTTCTAGTGACTTCCATTATTTCTCGATGAACATCATTCACTTCGTCAGGCTTGTTATCGATTTGCATTCTAAGTATTGGAAACTCCACAAAACTATCTAGAGGAAATATAGATAATATAGCTTTAGCCGCTCGAGCAGCATCAACCCCGTCTAAACGATGAACTAGCGAATTCATAGAATAAGCTGGAAAGTTTGAGTCACATAAAATTAGTTTATCTCCATGTCCCATGGCGCGAAGTGTGTGAAGCACCTCAGGTCCTATTATAGGATCTATATTAATAAGCATAAACCTATAGAACTAAATTAATTAACCATATTCAATATAATTAATTTATATCTACTGGTTTTGAACGTAAATTTTTAACTGTTTCTAATTCTGCTCGGCGACAAAGTCTAGGTGGCAGCCCTTTTGTCATTAAAAGTAAATCTTCATAAACGATATCTCCCATTTCAAAAAAAACACTCTCTAAAGCACCAGCTCTATGAGCAGAGAAAAGAATATTTTTCTGTTTTCTAATCGGGTCATTTTTTGGCACTGGTTCTTGAGGAAATACATCTGTAGCAACTTTAATTTTATCTTTATTTAAAATTTCATTTAAATCTTGAAAATTAATAACACTAGCTCTGCTTAGGATTAGCAAGCAGGTATCTTTCTTCATTAACTTCAAAAGTTTTTTATCTATCATACTCTTATTTTTTGTAGTTATTGTTGCAAGAACATAGACGACTTCACAATCTTTAAAAATTTCTTTCAATGACGCTGATTTACATCCATTGGCCTCTATTAACTTATTCGGGAGCCAAGGATCATAAACTTTAAAATTAGATGTGTATGGCATTAACATAGGCTTAAGACTTTTAGCCAAGTCTCCGAAACCAATAAAACCGATTTTGTTATCTAGTAACAAACTACTTCGTAAATTACTCTCTAAACCATATTTCTCTTTTTTCTGAAAAAAATCTAAATGAGATTTGTGTATATCCCGTTTTAGAGAGATTGTTAAACCAACAGCAATTTCCGCAACACTTTGTGCAAAAACAGGAGCTGTAGATAAAACATAAATATTATTTTTAAAACAGTAATCGTAATCCATGTTATCCATAAAATTACTTTCAACATTAAAAATTGCTTTTAAATTTTTGGCTTTTTTTAATATTGATATTGGTAAATATGGTTGTCCAATAATAAAATCTGCTTTAGAGATATTTTGTTCATAAAAAAGGTCTTTATCTCTTTTCGTTACATAAATAAGTTGGAATTTTTTTTTTAGTTTTTGTAGCTTTTCCTTTGAAAAAATTAAATCCATTTTTCTGGGGAAGGGATCTATAATAATTTTTTTCATTATATGATTATATCAATTATTTTAATTTTTGATAATCTAAGTTGAAATGAAAAGATCTGAGATTAATAAATCTATAAATGAAGCAAAAGAAATGATTGAAAAATACTCATGGGTACTCCCTAAGTGGGGTTATTGGTCATTAAAAGATTATGATGCTAACCCTTCTATAAAAAAATATTTAAAAGATCACCAAATGGGCTGGGATGTAACGGACTTTGGTAAAGGACAATTTGATAAAAAAGGTATTACTTTATTTTGTATAAGAAACGGTATTCAAGGAAATTCTGATGACAAACCCTATGCTGAAAAATTATTGTTTATGAAAGAAGGTCAAGAAATACCGTTCCATAGCCATAAAGTTAAACTTGAAGACATTATAAATCGTGGTGGTGGAGATTTAGCTCTAGAATTTTTAGAAATTGATAAAAAACAAAATGAAAATATTAGTGAAATTAAAGTTTTAGTTGATGGCGAAATAGTAAAAATTAAACCTCGACAACCATTGATATTAAAGAGAGGCCAGAGCGTGACAGTTGAAAGAAACATATATCATAAATTTTATGCAGTAAAAGGCACTGGCATGGTTATGGCGGGTGAAGTGTCCCAAGTTAACGATGACAACAATGATAATTATTTTTTAGAACCTCTAGGTAGATTTACTGACATTGAAGAAAATGAAGAAGCTATTCATCCTTTATGGAATGAAGTGAAATAAATGACCAGAAAAGGCATCATAGCTGCGGGTATTTGGTGTGTCGACATATCTTATAAAATTAAAAATTGGCCCTCAGAAGGTAAGACCTCAATAGTTGAGAGAAAGATTGATGGAGCGGGTGGAGGCCCTTCGAACGTTCTAACTAATTTAGAGTATTTAGGATTTAAATTTCCTAAAATAGCACTGGGATGCATAGGTAATGATGATGAATCTGATATTATAAAAACACATAATAAAAAAAATAATATTATCTCTAAATATCTAACAGTCTTAAAAAAAATCAAAACCTCCTATACTTTAATAATGTCTGAAGGTGGAGGAGAAAGAACTTTTTTTCATTTTCCAGGAGCAAATGATAGTCTGAGTATTAAAAATATAAAATTATCAAATATTAAAAAATATAATCCTAAAATTTTTTATGTAGGTTACTTAACTTTTCTTGGAAAGCTTGATCATTTTGATAAAAATGGTGAGACCAATTTATGTACAATTTTAAGAAAAACAAAAAAATTGGGAATGCTTAATTGTGTAGACTTAGCATCGTATGATCACAACAATTATAAAAAAATAATAAAAAGTGCTGCTAAATATTGTGATTATCTTTTTCTTAACGAGGTTGAGGCAGAACTAGCAACAGGTTTTAAAATTCTTGTAAAAAAAAAATTTAATAAAAAAAATGCTTTATTGGCAACAAATTTTTTATTAAAAAATGGTGTCAATAAAGCTGTTATTTTGCACTCACCACAATCCACACTATGGATGGATCAAAATATGAATTCGTTTTGGCATCAATCTGAATTAATCAATCAAAAAGAAATTGTAAGTAAAGTAGGTGCCGGCGACGCCTTTTGCGCAGCATGCCTATTTGGAATACATCAAGAGTGGCCAGTTGCTAAAATATTAAAAAAGGCTCATTTAGCAGCTATTTCAATTCTTAAAACAGAATTTTCAAGTGGTGATATACCAAATATAAAATCTCTTTAACTAGAGTTTAAGAATCTTGTCAGTAATTTGTAAATCTCGATTTAAATTTAAATCTGGAGTAATTTTTTTCTTTTTGAGCTTGTCATGATAAAATTTAACCCCCTCTGAAGAGGACATTCCTTCAATTATATATCTCATAGTTTGAACTATTAAGTTTTGATCCTCAGATAAATTTATTTTTCTTCCAAAAAGAGCAACTTTTGCACCATATTTACTAGACTTCGAAATAAGTTCGAAACAATCTCTAGTTGTACCTTTTCCCCCTCCAAGTATACCTACAATTAAGTTATTAGGGTCATAGCTTGATAATTCTTCCATTGCCTTTGGTCCGTTATATTGAATTTTAAGAAATAATGGTCTTTCAGTACTAATCTGACCAGCAAGTGTCTTTAAAATACAGTCATTCACATACTCACCTAATTGTAATTGATTAAGACCAGTTCTTGTTTGTGGGTTAAATACTTCTAGAAAATGATTTAATTTAAATTTAATAGCCTCTTCTCTAAAATCCCTATATGCATTTAGCATTTCTAGATCTGATTTTAAATTTTTAGAGAAAGTCACAGAAAATAATCCTAGGTTAGCAAACCTCTTAACTGATCTTATTTGGGCTGTTCTAAAAGGCGTTGCTAAATTCTTTTTATATTCCCCATGTCTTATCCCCCATATGTCTGAGGTATCATTCATTCTTACAGCAGGAGTAACTGATGAATTTTTGAATAAACCTTTTTTTACTAACCTTTCAGCATTGGAAGCTGACATTAACATAATATCAACAAGACCTGATTTAGTCATTGACTCTATTGATTCTATATAGCCATCTAAGCTTTTATATTGTTTTAATTTTCTTCCTTTATAATCTCTTTTATTTCCAGGGGCGGGCACACCTCCACCCATATCCGCATCTTTCGCGTCTGCAATAATAAAATCTTTTGACATAAATTTACCATTAGTAATATTATTTAATTTTTTATTTAGAGAGTTTTTCACAACTTAAAACTATAGCTTAATTTTTTTTAGTAAAGTAAAATAGGATCTGGAGGAATTGAAATGTTTTTAGGTATTGATTTAGGAACTTCATCAATGAAATGCCTGCTAGTTGATGATGAACAGAATATTTTGAGTAGTGTCTCATCAAATATTGAAATTTCCAATCCTAAGAGTGGTTGGTCAGAACAAAATCCAAAGTTTTGGATAGATGCTTTAGATGATTGTTTAAAAACTTTATCACAAAAAAATAAAATATCTGAAATAAAGGCTATATCATTTTCTGGACACATGCATGGTGCAACCTGTTTAGATAAAGATTTCAATATAATTAGACCATGTATTCTATGGAATGATACGAGAAGCTTTGATGAGTGTGAGACTATAATGAAAGATAGATCTGTTTTAGATATCTCTGGAAATCTTGCAATGCCAGGATTTACTGCACCAAAATTATTATGGATGAAAAAAAATGAACCAAAGAAATTTAATCAAGTTGCAAAAGTTTTATTACCAAAGGACTATCTAAGATTTATTTTAACTGGAGAGTTTTACAGTGACTTGTCTGATGCTTCTGGAACATATTGGTTGGACGTTGGTAAGCGGGAGTGGTCTAAAAAATTACTTGATGACACTCATATGAATATTAGTCAAATGCCTAATCTGTGTGAAGGAACTGAACAAACAGGTATCGTAAATAAACATTATCAAAAACAATATGGTTTTAATAATAATTGTAAAGTTTATGGAGGTGCTGGTGATAATGCAGCAGCTGCAGTTGGTCTTGGAATTTTTGAAGAAGGAAATGTATCTCTCTCTTTGGGTACATCTGGAGTAATTTTTGCTTCTACTAATAGTTTTTTAAAAAATTATGATGAAGCTATTCACTCCTTTTGTCATTGTTTGCCAAATACTTGGCACCTTATGTCTGTAATGCTTTCATGTACATCAAATATAAACTGGTTCATAGATACTTTTAACTCATCAATTAAAGAAATTAATTTAGAACTAGAGAATTTATTGAAAAATTACTCTGATGTGAAAAATTTTCCATTTTTCCTTCCATATTTATCTGGAGAGAGAACCCCAATAAATGATCCACATATTAGGGCAAGTTTTCATGATATGGGCATCGAAACAACGAGGGTATCTTTAATATATAGTTTAATAGAGGGAATATCATTTGGTCTAAAGGATAATTATGAAGCATTAAAAAAAACAAATATCAAACTTGATAATATTTATGTCATAGGTGGTGGATCAAATAGTAGATATTGGATAAAATTATTGGCTAACATATTAAATAGAGATCTTTTAATAACTGAGGCCTCTGATACCATGGCCGCATTTGGTGCAGCTAGACTCGCTTTTATGGGTTATAACAAAGTTCAGCCCAATGAGATATTATCTAACCCTAGAGTAATTGATCAAGTTAAACCAAATCACGTTAATGATATGTTAATTAATAATAGATATCAAAAATGGAAGACATTTTATTTAAATTAAAATGGATCAGAATACTTTTAAATATGATGATTTAGTAAAAAAATTAAAGTCTTTATTATCATTATCTAAAAATACAAAAAAACGAGTCTTTATAGGTATCAATGGCGCACCTGCCTCAGGAAAAAGCACTGTATCTTTGAAGTTAAAAATTGATTTAGAGTCTCCACAAATAAAACCAGATATCTTACAAATGGATGGATTCCACTTTGATGACGAGATACTAAAAAAGAAAAACTTACTCATCAAAAAAGGCTCTCCTGAAACTTTTGATTCATTAGGATTAATAAATTTTATGAAGAGATTAAATAATGAAGAAAATGTTGCTGTGCCTATTTTTGATCGTTCTTTAGAACTATCAAGATCTTCAGCATATATTATTAATTCCGACATAAATTTAATTATTGTAGAAGGTAATTATCTCTTACTTAAAAAAAAACCATGGGAAAAATTAAGAAATTTTTTTGACTACACAATTTCTATTAAATGTTCTTTAAAAGCCTTGGAGAAAAGATTGATTGATAGATGGAAATCATTTGGTATCGATGATGAGATAGTAAATAAAAAAGTATTTGAAAACGATCTACCAAATGGTCAATTTGTGGTAGACAATAGTTCAGAACCAAACTTTTATTTATTAAATTAATTAGATGGAGGAGCTTTTGCTCCTGTCATGTAAGCAACTGCATCAGACATTGAATTTTCTTTAGGATTAATTACGCATAACCTTTGACCCAATCTATGTATATGTATTCTATCTGATACTTCAAACACATGGGGCATGTTGTGAGAAATTAGTATAATAGGAATTCCTCTTGCCTTGACTTCACCTATTAATTCTAGAACTCTTCTACTCTCTTTTACACCCAAAGCTGCGGTGGGCTCATCCATAATAATAACTTTTGTACCAAATGCAGTGGCCCTTGCTACGGCAACACCTTGTCTTTGTCCTCCAGACAGTGTTTCAACTTGTTGGTTTATATTTTGTATCGTTAGTAGACCTAGCTCAGATAATTTTTTTCGAGCCATTTCTTGCATCCCTGACTGGTCAAGAAATCTTAAAAATTTTCCCATAAAACCTTTTTTGTAAATTTCTCTTCCTAAAAACATATTATCAGCAATGGTAAGAGCAGGGGAAAGTGCTAAATTTTGATAGACAGTTTCAATTCCTGTTTTTCGAGCTTCAATTGGAGAGTCAAAAGTAACTGTTTTCCCATCCAAAAGAATTTCCCCAGAATCTGGTTGAACAGCCCCACACAAAGCTTTAATTAGTGTTGATTTTCCTGCACCATTATCACCAATAACTCCTAGCACCTCATTTTTATATAATTCTAAATCAGCATTATCTAACGCTACAACTTTTCCATACCTTTTATTTATTCCTTTTGCTTGTAATACAGGTTCCATTAATTTGAGATCCTTCTTATCCATTGATCAATACCTACAGCTATAATTATAAGACAACCAAGAGCAAATCTTTGCCATAAAACGTCAAGACCAGCTATTGAAAGTCCTGAACTAAAAACTCCAACAATAAGAGCACCAAAGAGTGCGCCAACAATTGATCCTCTTCCACCAAACAATGATGTACCACCGATAACAACAGCAGTAATTGAGTCTAAGTTTCCCTCATAAAAACTTGTTGGAGATACAGATCCCACTCGCCCTATGGAAACCCAAGCCCCAAGAGCTAATATAACACCAGCAACAGTATAAACTGAAAGAAGCATCCTATCGGTCCTAATACCAGAGAGTTCAGCCGCCTCCTTATCATCACCTACAGCATAGACATGTCTGCCCCAAGCTGTTTTATTTAAAACAAACCACAAAACTACAAAAATTAAAATCATAAGGAACGACCCATATGTAAATTGCGCTCCAAGAATTTTTACTCTTTCTCCAAAAAAATGAAGAAGGGGTGCATTAGCCTCAATATCTCTAGATCTAATTGATTGAGAACCACTGAAAAAAATGACCAAAGCAAAAAATATATTCCAAGTTCCAAGTGTAACTATAAAAGGAGGAAGACGAAATTTGGTAACTAACCAACCGTTTAAATATCCACAAATCGCTCCACTGGCCATGCCAACCATTATTGCTACTGATGTAGGTATGCCCATTTGCACAGAAAGCTTTCCCATAAAAACTGAGGCCAAAACCATTATTGCAGCCACACTTAAATCAATACCAGCAGTAAGAATTATTAATGTCTGAGCCGCAGCAAGAATACCAACTATTGTAACTTGTTGAATGATAAGAGATAAATTGAATGCAGAAAAGAATTTTCCACCGGCAATCATACCAAAAGCGGAAACACTCAAAATTAAAATTATTACAGGAATCATGGTAGGGTTGCCATGAAGAAAATTTTGTATTTTTTTTAAGGTATTTGGTTTTTCTATCTCAAAAGTATGATGTTCCTGACTTTTATCGCCAATTTCTTCTTGAAATTTTGGCTGTTCTTTAAGGTCTTTAGAAATATCACTCATACTTTTACAAAAATAGTTTTTAATAAGAAAGGCGGCCTATACCGCCTTTCTCTTTTAATTAATTAATGAGACTTTAGCCCCAACATCTATCCATACCTTCTTTTGTATCGATAGAAGGTACGCCTGAAGCTGGGAAATCAGTAACTAAGTTTACACCAGTATCAAAGAAATCTAATCCTGGGGTATTAGCAGGCTTAACTCCATCTTCAGCCCAAGCTTTAATAGCTTCAACACCAAGTGATGCCATTAAAAGTGGGTACTGTTGAGATGTAGCTCCAATAACACCATCAGCAACGTCTTGAACACCAGGGCAACCACCGTCAACGGAAACAATTAAAATTCCATCATCAGCTTTACCAGCTGCTTTTAAAGCTTCATATGCTCCTGCAGCTGCAGGTTCATTAAGTGTGTAAACAACATTGATATCTGGGTTCTTTTGAAGAAGTTTTTCCATAGCGTCTCTTCCACCTTCTTCATTACCATTTGTTGGCTCGTTACCAACGATTCTAGGGTCATCTTCATCTCCCCATCTAGTAATGTCTTTTGTATCAATACCAAATCCGGTTAAAAAACCTTGGTCTCTTAAAACATCGACTGATGGTTGACTTATGTTTAAGTTTAACATTGCAATAATGGCTTTTGAAGTATCACCAAAAGATGATGCTGCCCATTCACCAATTAACTTACCAGCTTTAAAATTATCAGTTGCAAAAGTTGAGTCTGCTGCACCAATTGGCTCAAGAGGAGTGTCTAGTGCGATAACAAGCAATCCTGCATCTTGAGCTTGACCTAAAACAGTTGTAATGGCTTTAGTATCAGAAGCAGCAATTAAAATACCGCTTGCTCCAGAAGCTATGCAAGTTTCTACAGCTTTTACTTGTGTTTCATGGTCGCCGTCAATTTTTCCTGCAAACGTGGAGAGTTTAATACCAAGCTCATCAGCTTTAGCTTTAGCACCCTCTTTCATTTTTACAAAAAATGGATTGATATCCGTTTTTGTAATCAAACAAGCTTCAATAGCATGACTTCCTGCTTTTGCTGGTAGAGTTGCAAAAGTAAAAGCGACTGCCATAAGTGAAGCTAAGACTAGAGATAATTTTCTCATAGTTATGTCCTCCTATGTATATATACGACTTAAGAATAGCTTAAAAAGTAGGTCTTAATCTAGATAATTTTTTAATTTTTAATGTTGATTTTTAAGAAAATGTTTATCAATTATTTCCTTCCATTGATCATATGTGCTTTGTGCTGCTTTATTTTTTTTTGGACTTACTATTGTATTATTAAGCTTAAATCTCTTTAAATCGTTTAAATTTGTTATTTTATGTTGGTATTGTAAACCAAATAATAAGGCTCCATAGGAAGACATATCCTCCATTTCTGGAATGATGACATCAGTTTGAGATAAATCTGCAATTAATTGAGTAAAAAATTTATTTTTAACCATCCCACCATCTATTGAAAGATTATTTAATGAAAAATTTTTTGATTTTTGTAAAAATTCCAAATACAAAAACATTTGAAATGCTACTGATTCAAGAGCAGCACGAATTAAGTGTCTTTTATTTGTTGCAGCATTAATGCCAAAAATAGCAGCACGAATATCTGAAATCCAAAAAGGTGGGCCTAGACCCGAAAAAGCTGGAACAAAATAAACACCATTACTACTCTCCACATCTGAAGAAAACGTTTCACTTTCATCAACAGATTTTATTAATTTTATATTATCCATTAGCCAAGAAATTGTCCCTCCAGCAAAAGAACCTAGACATTCTGAAGCAAAAGTATTTTGTTTATTTGTATAAGCTAGAGAGGTGAAAGAATTATCATCTAGTAGTAATTGATTACCAATATTTGTCTGTATATTAAAGCCAGTACCAGTAGTAATTTTAGTATCACCCTGTTCAAAACAAAAGTTAGCAAACAATGATGCTTGTGCATCACCTACTACGCCTATTATAGGAATTTTTTTCTCAAAACTTCCATTAAAATGGCTTTCACCAAAAATTTCAGAGCTTTTTTTAATCTCTGCAAATTGAATGTTCCTTATATTAAATATAGACAATAACTCATCGTCCCATTTATTGTTCAGGCAATCAAATAAAAGAGTCCTAGAGGCATTAGTTGTATCAGTTACAAAAGACTCTAAATCAGTTAAGCGATATATGAGATACGTTTCAATTGTTCCAAAGCAAATCTCTTCATTTTCTATTTTTGAATTTATTTCAGAATTATTTTCAATAATCCAATTTAATTTACTTCCAGAAAAAAAGGTATTTGGTTGGAGACCAGTCTTCTTTTTAATAGTTTGAGTTAATTCCCTATTACTCAAAAGATCATCACAAATTTTTTGCCCTCTTGTGCATTGCCAAACAATTGCATTATGTATGGGCTTACCTGTTTTTTTTTTAAATAATGAAAAAGTTTCTCTTTGATTTGTAATACTTATAAACCTAGGGTCAGGCGATAAAAGAGAAGCTTGTTTTACAAGTTCAATTAAATTTTGAAAGATTTCCTCAAGGTCATGCTCAATGTATCCTTCTTTTGTATAAATTTGTTTGTGTTCTTTTTGAAATTTTTTTAAAACTTTTAAATTATCGTCGAAAACTAATACTGTTGTAGAGGAAGTGCTTGAGTCAATAGTTATATATCCCATTAACCTAGCATTTTAGAAGACAAAGCTGCTATTTTTTCAGGGCTCATATTATAGTGATCTAGTACATCGGCTTGGGAGCCATTAACTATATATTCATCTGGTATTCCAAGAATTTTGAAATCAAGATTAATCTTATTTTGAGCAATGATATTTGCGCATTGTTCACCTAAACCCCCATAAATACTGTGCTCTTCAATAGATATCAAGACCTTGGATTTTTTAGCCATTTTTATTAAAATATCGTTATCAAAGGGTTTTATTGTGTGCATACTTATTATAGTGGGATTAATACCCTTTGTTTTTAAAATCTCTCCTGCTAATACAGCTCTTTGAACAGTTTCGCCTGTAGAAACTAAAGTAATGTCTTCTCCTTCTGAAACTGTTATCGCTTTCCCAATTTGAAAATTAGTTCCTGGAGAATGAATACTCATCATTGGTTTTTTTCCATACCTTATATATAGAGGTTTGTCATAACCAACTGAGGCTTTAATAATCTCCGAAGCTTCAAAGTTATCTGCTGGAGCAACAATCGAGATGTTGTTAAATGTTCTTAAAGATGCAAAATCATGAATGGAATGATGTGTTGAGCCAAGTTGCCCATAACTAATACCTGCACTTATGCCAACTAGGACCACAGGTTGATTTGAATAACAGATATCATTTTTAATTTGTTCAATAGACCGAGCTGTAAGAAAGCTTGCTGGAGACACACCAAATACCTTTTTACCACCTGCTGAAAGACCTGCAGAAATTCCTACTAAATTTTGTTCAGCTATACCTACCTCTATTATTTGATCAGGTAATTCTTTTCCAAAATTTACTAGCTTTCCTGATCCTCTCGAGTCACTAGTTACTACTAATATATTTTGGTTTATTTTTGCTTGATCTAAAAGTGTGTCAGCAAATATTTCTAGATTTGGTTTTCCAATTTTATTCATATTTACTTAATTTTTCATCCAATTCTTTAATTGCTTTTTTATACTCTTCATCAGTTGGAACCTTATGATGCCAAGAGATTTCATTTTCAATAAAGCTTATTCCACAACCCTTGATTGTATTAGCAATGATTGCACTTGGTTTATCAGCAGTAAAAGGAACTTTTTGAAATATTTCCAGAAGCTCAAAAATATTATTTCCATTTACAAATTCTACGTTAAAACCAAAAGATTTAAATTTCTCATCTAAAGGTTCAATTGGATTAACATCTTCTGTTTTACCAGTGATTTGTAAATGATTTCTATCAACAATGACAATGAGATTATCCAATTGATATTTACTTGCTGATGTACAAGCCTCCCAAACAGACCCTTCAGAAAGTTCTCCATCTCCTAGTAAAGCAAACACCTTTTTTTTTGATTTATCTTTTTTCTTAGCCAGAGCTAATCCTACGGCAACTGAAAGCCCGTGCCCTAGTGCACCAGTATTGTGCTCAACACCTAAAACTTTTTTTGTTGGATGGCCAATGAAATGAGAGTCAAACGCATTTAGAGTATCTAGATCTTCTTTTTTAAAAAAACTTAAATCACACAAAACAGTGTAAAGGGCCTCAACTGAGTGGCCTTTACTATGAATGTAATTATTTCTTTCAATAGTAGTGAAATTATTGGGTGTAATTTCTAGAAAACCATTATAAAGAACATTCAAGATGTCTATACAGGATAAACTTCCACCCGTATGCCCAGCTCCTGAATTGTAAATAATTTCTATAATCGTCCTTCTATATTCCAAGGATTTTTTTTCTAAGAATTTTTGATCTACACTCATTTTAAGATTATCAATTGAAAATAATAACTTTGATTTTTTCTAGTCTCGAGCTAAATGTTTATACAGAGCCTTTTGTGCAATTTTTAACGCACCCATAGCATCATGATTGGCTTGTGCCTTAGATAGAGCATCGTAATCTAAGTCATCAAGTGCCTTATCAACTGATTTTAGAAAATCTATCGCCATATCTGCCATTTCAACACTATCTTCACGAAATGGGAACTGATCTAACTGCCAAACTCCCTGCCAATTATTTTTTCTTAAGACATAAAAAAATTCAAAAAGCTCCATTGGATGAAGGCTCCCTGCTAAAAGATCATCATCCCAAGATCTATAATTATCGTTTACATCCATCCCAAATAACCTTCCGTGATCAATAGCTAATTGAGCAGAGTCAGCCGCTGACTCTCCACCATAAATTGCATGACCAAAGTCTAAAAGTACTCCTATATTAGGTAAGCCTATTTGTTCAATCCCAAGTAACGTTCTAGTCATCGAGTCGTAAATCATTTTCACCCTTGGCTCGCGAGGTTTGTATTCGATTACAAATTTTAAATCAGAATTTTCAGTTGCTAAGCTCCCAACCCCATCCATTGAATTTTTCCATATTGCTTTATGGTCAACTTGAAATGGATAATCCCATCCATCCTGACCTGGCCAAAGTTTTACATAAGAAGCCTTAAAGAAACGAACTGCTTCACACGCCTCAGTAATTAATTCATGGGCTCTTTTTCTGACACCAGGATCTGGATTAGTAAAAGCACCTTTTGAAAATTCTCTTGTATAAATTTCAGGGGTGATACCAATTACTTTTAATCCTGCTTTATCGAGGGCTTTTTTAATTTGCTCATTTGAAAATTCTCCTCCAAAATATGGATAGTTAATATCAACATAAGACAAATCTTGAACTTTTCCGGCAAGCTCAATAGCTTCAATAACACTTCGTGGTTCTCCATAACCATCAGTTGCATACCTATCGAGATAAGTAGCGAAGTGCCAGATACCCGCTCCAAACTCTTGTTTTTTCATAATTACATCTTCTATTATTTAAATAATTTTATCTATCAATAATTTTAAATGCTTTATCGCTCTATTTATGCACATTTATGCTCGATAATTTTGTCGCAAATACAGATATTACATGGTTTTTTATTCACATTTGTTTGGATTTACACCGAAAATTTAATAGTATGCAACGGTTATAATTAAGGAGGAATTAATGAAAAAAATAATTCTTACAATTCTTGTTTCATTCCTATCTCTTTCTGCATTTGCTGAAAGAATAGTTATGGTAACACACGGTGAGGGTAAAGACCCTTTCTGGCCTGTTGTGCAAAAAGGTGGTGAAGATGCTGCTAGACACGTAGGTGCGGATTTTGAATATATCTTTAACCCATCTGGAGATCTAGGTGATATGGCTAAGTCAATTGCAGCTGCTGCTGCTACTCAGCCTGATGGTATGGTAGTTTCACTTCCAGATCCTGAAGCATTAGGTCAAGCAATCAAAGACGCTGTAGCAGCTGGTATCCCAGTTATTACAATGAACTCAGGTTTAGAATCTTCTGCTTCTTTAGGTGCACTTATGCACGTTGGACAGCCAGAATATCTTGCTGGTCAAAAAGCAGGTGAAAGAGCTAAAGCTGAAGGTGCAACAAAAGCACTTTGCATGATCCAAGAAGCATACAACACTGCTCTGACAGACAGATGTGGTGGATATGCTGAGATGCTTCCAACAACTAATGTTGATACATCTAATGACCCAGCGTCTATTCCAACAAGAGCAGCTGCTGGTTTACAAGCTAACCCAGATGTTGATGCTGTTCTTTCAGTTGGACCACACGTTTGTTCAGGTGTTCAAGCAGCGATTGACGATCTAGGTATGTCAGTTCACCACTCATGTTTTGACTTAAGCCCAGAAGTTATGGACTTAATCAACTCAGGTAAAGTTGCATTTACAATTGATCAACAACAAAGATTACAAGGTTATATGCCTGTTGTTGTTATACACTTGTACAACAATGGTGCTGGTCTTCTTCCTGGTGCAAACATTCCATCAGGTCCAGGATTTGTTGATAAGTCAAACGCATCATCAGTTTCTGCTTTAGCAGGTATTGATAGATAATCTAAATATCTTATAAAGTGGGCAGTTTACTGCCCACTTAACAAAAAAATTTACGAGAAAGATAGATATTATTTTAATATTCTTAAAATATGAATACATCCACAACACAAAGAAAAGAAGCAGATAGACACCAAGAAAAGTCATGGTTTTCAAAACTAATTTCAAGACCTGAGATTGGCCCAATTGGAGTGATGCTCTTATTATTTGGTATGCTTGGATATTTCTCCATCCCCGCTGGAGAAATGTCATGGAACCCTT
>CABXST010000004.1 GCA_902514885.1 uncultured Alphaproteobacteria bacterium
TTTTTAGATAGTTGTTTAAGCAATTTAATTGGTTCATCCATTGGTTCATCAGTAAGTTGAAAAGTTCCCCAATGCATTGCTATAGATTTTTTTGAATTAACATCTCTATGAATTTGAATTGCCTCTTCCACATTGCAATGTGAGTCTTTCATAAACCATCTTGGAGCATATGCTCCAATGGGTATTGTAGATAAATCAAATTCGCCAAACTTCTTTTGAATGTCTCGAAAATCTTTTGAGTAGCCAGTATCACCTACAAAAAAATATTTAAATTTATTCGTCAATACAACCCAACCACACCACAATGTTTTGTTTGTATCGCTAAATGTTCTTTTACTCCAATGTTGAACTGGAACAGAGTGGATTTCTAAATTTTTATATTTAGACATTTGCCACCACTCATGTTCAATCACATTACTTGCACCTAGTTTTGAAATAGTTTCTTTTAATTTTAGGGGTACAAAAAAAATAGGTTGGTTAATATTCTGTTTTTTTAATAATATCTTAATAGTTTGAGCATCAAGATGATCATAGTGATTGTGAGAAATTAAAACTAAATCTATAAACGGCAAGTCATCGATATTTAAACCTGGTGGTGTCGTTCTTGAGGGACCCATGAAACTTAAAGGAGAGGCTCTTTTAGTAAAATGAGGGTCCGTAAGTATATTAATCCCATCAATCTGTATTAAAAAAGTTGAATGCCCTACCCAAGTAATTGTTTTTTCAGATTTGTTGGATTTTAAATAATCTGGATTATTTTTGACTACTGGAAACTCAACAGGGATTGGTTTATTAGACTCTTTTCTCCATTTCCAAAAATCTTTGAAACTACTTTTATGCAACTTATAGTTGTTAAGAAATATACCATCTTCCATATTGAATGGTTTGTATAGAGAATTTGCCATAATTTTTGTTTTAAAAGATAAAAAAGCTAATGAAAATGATAAAATTTTTTTTATAAAATTTCTTCTAAGCATCTAAATCAAGTAACTAAAAAAATTAACTTCTTATAATATTAACGAAGTTTTTATACATTTGGTTGCACTGTTGCATCATCGTATCAATCTCTTTTTCTACCATGTCTTTCATTTGAGGTAAGGCATCTGCTCCAAGAGACTTTTCTAGGGCATTTTTATATTCAGGAACCTTTGACCAATCATCAACTGTGGTCTTTCGAATTTCTAAATGAAATTGAATTCCATAGGCATAGTTTTCATAACCAAAAATTTGATACCTAGTCGAGGGTGAAGTGCCAATAACTTGTATCTTAGAATTATTGTCTAATCCAATTACTTCATAAGAGTGCCATTGAAGAGCTTTAATCTTTTTTGGAAGAAAATTAAAGACGTGATCATCTTTAGCATTTGTTTCTATATCAATTTCTAATACGCCAATTTCTGGTGGTATTGACTCTACAACTTTACCTCCTAGTACTTCACCTAAAAGTTGACATCCCAAGCAAAACCCCAAAAATGGTTTTTTAAGATTTAAGACATATTCTGCAATTGCTTTTTTTTCTTCAATTAACCAAGGATATTCATTTTCCATAAAAGTATCCATTGGACCCCCCATGCAAAGCATTGCATCATAGTTATAAAGATTTGTAGGAATCATATCTCCCTGATCTAGTTGTATGGTTGTGATTTCATGACCATCTGCTAAAAGATAATCTTTAAAAGTTCCAGGATCTTCAATGTCAATGTGTTGAAGAGATAAAAATTTCATAAAATGATTAGATTATTCGAATTTAATTCAAGAATTTCAAATAGATACTTATTTATTTTAGTCGTCGCCAGTAACGGTATCTTTAACTTTATTGTAACCTGAAGATACTGCCCCTACAACTGTGTCGTAGGCGTCATTTGCCTTTTCACTAACAGTTGCACAACTTGTAGTAAAAAATAATGATGAGATTAGTATTAATAAGAGTTTTTTTGACATAATCCGGATTATGAAAAAATCATGTTAAAAGTCAATTTATTTAAACTAAAAATTAAAATATATTAAAATTAAGAATGTTTGATGAGGAAGAGCCTATAAAAAAACCGAAGCCATTAGATTTGGATGACTTGAGTGTTAAGGAAATTGAGGGAATGATTAATGATCATAAATCTGAAATTAGTAACCTCGAAGCATTGTTAAAGAGGAAAAAAGACAAACTTAAGTTAGCTGATGCCTTTTTCAAAAAAAATTAATATCCCTCTATTAGAATTAGGTCACTTTTTGTACTTTTTTGTCTAATGTCCATAGCTTTTGAATAATCAATTGACTCATAGCACTTTTTAGCACTTTCAAAGCTCTCAAATTCTACGACAGTAGTTCGATCAACAGGCCACTCTCCTTCGACAACTTCAAATTTGCCACCCCTTATTATGTACTTTCCTCCATATTTCTTCATCACTTCTGTGGATAAAACAGGATATTTTTGAAATAATTCGGGGTCATGTATGGAAACCCGAACAATAATGTATCCTTTTTTCATAATTGGAAAATAAGTTAATACTTTTAAACAGAGTTATCCACAGTAATTTGATAGGTATCTAGTTTATTAATAAATATGTGATAATTTCATTTTTAATTTAACAACAAAAAAACTAAATATATCAAGTTTTTTTTGTATTTTGTTCTTTTTAAAACAAAACCCTCAATTTGCATGTGTAATTATTGAGAAAAAATATTAATCTTTTAAAAGTTATGCACAGGCAATTCCCTACTTTATTTAAAGTTACATTTTATATTATTTTTCAGGCTTTTTTTGTAATAAATTTGTCATATTCCGATCACCTCATAGCAAAAGTTACTGGATTTGTTGATGCAACTAGTCCAATTCATGTGTTTGGATATGATAGGAAATATTTCTTTGAAAAGAGTTCTGCACCATTATTTATCGTCATTGAGCCAGATATAAATAAATTCAATAAAATTAATTTAAAGGCATTTCCTCATACAAATATTGGTTTGTTTGCATTTCAAGACACTGACGGAGATGGGCAATTCACAACAAATTTTAAAGGACAGCCCTTAGAACCATTTGGTTTTTCTTTAAACCCTAACTATAAGTTTGAAGACGTTGTCTTTGAAAATATAGTTTTTGATATGACTAAGCTTACTCAAGTTGAAATTCAACTTAAACAATAATATTCAATATTTTTTTTACCGCTTCACCCAAAGAAATCTTAGATGTATCAATTTCTAAATCTGGATTTATTGGTTTTTCATACACACTGTCAATACCTGTAAAGTTTGGTATTTTTCCTTGCCTAGCTTTTTTATATAAACCCTTAGGGTCTCTTTTTTCAGCTACTTTTAAAGGAGTAGAAATAAAAATTTCTTTGAAATCACTTTTGTCAAAAAGTGATCGAGCCATTTCTCTTTCTAATCTGAATGGCGATATAAAAGCAGTAATAACTATAAGTCCAGCATCACACATAAGCTTTGCTACCTCTGCTACTCTTCTTATGTTTTCTACTCGATCTTTATCTGTAAAACCTAAATCTTTATTTAATCCATATCTAATATTGTCCCCATCAAGAATGTAGGTTTTTTTTCCTTGAGAGTATAATTTTTTTTCAAGTTCATTAGCTAGAGTAGATTTTCCAGAGCCAGACAGGCCGGTCATCCAAAGTACTTGACCCTTATGTCCATTAATTTTCTCTCTAAGATTTTTATTTATGGATAAATTTTGAAGTTGGATATTTTGGGATCTTCGAAGAGCAAAATTTATCATACCCATCCCAATAGTTTGATTGCTTATGGGGTCAATAATTATTAAAGAACCTAGAGTTTTATTTTCTTTAAAAGTTGAATAGGGAATGTCTTTATTAAATGAGACAGAAATTTCTGCAACATCATTAAGTTTTAACTCATCCCCACCATCAAATTCAAGTGTATTTACATTATATATTTTTTTAATACTCATAATTTTAATACTGGTAGAAATATTATGAATTTTGGCTAAGTACGTTCTTCCATTAAAACATTTCTCCTCTGACATCCAAATAACATTCAAATTAAATTGATCAGCCATTTCTATGACAGATTTTTTTGAACAAAGAACATCGCCCCTCGAGGTATCTATTTCTTTATTTAAAGTAAGGGTAACACTTTGCTTTAAACCTGCTGATTTTATTGATTTTTCTCCAATTAGAATATCTTTTACTTTAGCTTTTTGATTAGATGGAAGAGATGTTAGTTCATCGCCTTTTTTAATTTTCCCACGAGTAATAGTCCCAGAATATCCCCTGAAATTTAAATCAGGTCGATTAACCCTTTGTACAGGAAATACGAAACCGTCTTTACTAGTGATTTGAGATTTTGTAGTTTCTAAATAATCAAATAAAGTTTTATCAGAATACCATTTCATATTTTTCGATTTTTTATGAATATTATCTCCTTTAAGAGCGGATATAGGTATACTTTGAATTTTCTTAAAATTTAATTTTTTTGAAAATGATATGTATTCAGAACTTAACTTTTCATAAATACTTTTATCATAGTCAACTAAATCCATTTTATTAATTGCCAAGACAATATTTTGAATTCCAAGCAGAGAGACAATAAAAGAATGTCTCTTCGTCTGTGTGAGTATACCATTTCGAGCATCAACTAGTAAGATAGCCATATCAGCTGTTGAGGCTCCGGTAGCCATATTTCTTGTGTATTGTTCGTGTCCAGGTGTATCTGCAACAATGAACTTTCTTTTACTACTAGAGAAAAATCGATAGGCTACATCAATTGTAATACCTTGTTCTCTCTCAGCTGATAAACCATCAACTAGTAATGCAAAATCAATATCCTCACCTTGTGTTCCATATTTTTTTGAGTCATTTTTTAGAGAGGCAACTTGATCATCAAAGATCATCTGAGATTCATAAAGCATTCTCCCAATGAGTGTACTTTTTCCATCATCAACAGATCCACAGGTAATAAACCTCAATAAGTCAAGAGAGGCTTGATTTCTTAAATAAGTTTTTATGGAATTTGATTTGATCATTTAAAAATATCCATCGATTTTTTTCATTTCCATAGAACTACCGGAGTCAGAGTCGATAGCCCTTCCTTGTCTTTCAGATGTCTTAGACTGAAGGAGCTCAAGTACAATATCTTCAAGTGTATTTGCTTCAGATTCAATAGCGCCAGTTAAGGGATAACACCCAAGTGTTCTAAATCTAATATTTTTTAATTCTATCTTTTCATTGGATTGAAGATTAAATCGATCATCGTCGATCATAACAATCATTCCATCTCTAATAACCACGGGTCTAACTTTTGCAAAATATAAGGGGACAATTGGTATTTGTTCTTGGTAAATATATTGCCAAATATCTAGCTCTGTCCAATTTGATAATGGAAAAACCCTGGTACTTTCGCCCTTATTAACTCTAGAATTATATAAAGACCAAAGCTCCGGACGTTGATTTTTAGGATCCCATTGATGAGAGGGAGTTCTAAATGAAAAAATTCTTTCTTTGGCTCTTGATTTTTCTTCATCTCTTCTAGCGCCCCCAAAGGCAGCATCATACTTATGCTTGTTTAAAATTTGCTTTAAGCCCTGCGTCTTCATAATATCGGTATGAATGACAGACCCATGATCAAAAGGATTAATATTTGATATAATACCCTCAGGATTTATGTGAGTAATTAACTTCATACCACTATTTTTTGCAATCCAATTTCTAAATAAATACATTTCATGAAATTTCCACCGAGTATCTACATGTACCAAAGGAAAGGGAGGAGGACTGGGATAAAAAGCTTTTTGCGCAAGTCTTAACATCACTGAACTATCTTTTCCTATAGAATAAAGCATGACAGGATTTTTAGTTTCACTAACAACCTCTCTTATAATGTGGATACTTTCTGCTTCTAGATCAGAGAGATAGCTGTTTTGAGGTAAGTTAAATTTTTTTAATAATTTTGTATCTTTGATATTTAATTTATTTATTTTAAATAAATAATCAGGAAAATGAATAGGGTGCTTTAATTTATAATTTACAAGCTTTGCATTAATCTTCTCTTCAACAAAAGAATTTAGAAGATTAATATCTGGAAAAATAATAATTTTTTTTTTTCTAAGCTTTGAAAAGTATTTTAGTCCATCAGATATATCATTAATTTTTTTAGATTTTACTTTTACCCATAATCTTCCGTTACGTCTATCGTTAGCAAATAAAAATTTTGTATTATTTGCTTCAATATATTGAACAAATAAAATCAGTGATCTTTGTTTTTCAAACTTTTTTATAAAATAATCATGGATTAATTTATTTACTCGCGATTTGTGTATTTCTAAATAATTATTTAGATTTAGATTTTCTGGAAAAATAGATAACTTTTCCAGCCACCTTTCATATGTCCTCTTTGTTTTAAATAATTTTTGACCTAGAAGAAATTTATAGTGACTATCGCTATCCCATGCGGGATATTTAATTGATGGGTTAATTTTAAAAAATAAAGTATGATTCATTATAATAAACTATCTGTCGTATTTATGGAAAAATACAAAAAATATTTAAAATGTACATAAAAAAAATCCTTTTTTTAATAAAATGCTAATTAATGACAAAATACGACAATTTGAATTTTACAATGAAATTAGTGTATGTCTTGAGCAATGTTCACAAAAAATAATTGAAATTTATGAGAGTTTTGATGAAAATGTTGAGTATAAAGATGATAAAAGTCCCTTAACTCATGCAGATTTAGAGTCACACGAACATATTTCTGCTTTGCTATCATCTATTTCAAATTATCCCATCATTTCAGAGGAGGGCAATTTAAAGTATACAAATGAGCCTAAATATTGGCTGGTTGATCCTTTGGATGGCACTAAAGAATTTATTAACAAGAATGGAGAATTTACAGTCAATATTGCTCTTATCGAAAATAATTATCCTATTCAAGGTTTTGTCTATGTTCCTAAAGATAAAACATTATTTTTTGGGGGACATAACAAAGGATCATTTAAGTTAAGTCATAATAATATCAAAGAAATTTTTGCCAAGTCACCCACTGATAAATTAAAGATTGTTACCAGTAGAAGCCATCTTAACGAAACTACAAGAAACTATTTATCTCAATTTAATGACTTTGATATATTACATGCAGGTAGTTCGTTAAAATTTTGTATGATCGCTGAGGGTCTTGCAGATTTATATCCTAGACTTGGACCTACCTCTGAATGGGATACAGCAGCAGCGCAGGCAGTGGTAGAGGGAGCAGGAGGTAGTGTTAAAGATCTTAGCGGTGTTAGATTACAATATTCAAAAAAAGAAATACTCAATCCTCATTTTATTGTAAGAGGAAAAATCTAAATTTATTTACTTGGATTTTTTTCCTTGTATGTCTTCTCTAAACTTATGTCATCGACTTCAGTGTATAATTGAGTTGTAGATAAAGAGCTATGACCTAATAATTCTTGAATAATTCTCAAATCCCCTCCATTTTTTAACAAATGTGTTGCAAAACTATGTCTTAAAGAGTGTGGTGTTGCTGTTTTCGGAAGACCTAAATTAACTCTGGCGTTTTTTAAATCCCTTTGAAAAGATGAAGCCTTAAGAGGACTCCCTCTGTCTCCAACAAATATCGAAACATTTTTAGGTAATTCATAAGGTATTTCGTTTAGATAATTTTCTATTGAGTGTGCAACAATATCTAGAACTGGCACTAATCTTTCCTTGTTTCCTTTTCCCAAAATTGTAAGAGAATTTTTATCAACCAAATGATTCTTTGTAATAGATAAAGCCTCATTTATGCGCAGACCACACCCATATAAAAGATAGAGCAATGCAAGATTTCTTTTTTGAATCCAAGTTTTTTTTGAAATTTTTTTTAACTCATTAATTAAAAGTTCTATATCTCCCTCTGATATAGGTTTTGGCAAAGACCTTGGAATTTTTGGATTTTTTAATAATTGAACCTCACTATAAGCAATTTTATATAAGTCATTTTTAAAAGATGAATACTTAAAATAATTCTTAATAGAACTAATAGCTCTTCTTCTAGATCTAGCTGACAAAGGTTTTTTATAAACATTTTCATATTCCCTATTTCCACCAAGGTCTGCTAACCATGCTCTAAATGTTTGTAAATTTAAATCTTTTAAACTGGATAATGATACGGAATATCCATTATAGAACTTAAAAAAAATTAAAAAATCGCATACATCAAAACAGTATGATCTATAAGTATTTTCAGAATGTCCTTTTATGTCTTTTAAATGTATGGCCCATTTATCAAAGTCTTGTATTGAGGATTTATCTATTTTTGACCTTTCTAGCAGTTCAATAAAATTCATTACATTATATTATAAATTAGAATCAAAATTTAAAAATGGATTATTATTACCAAGTCATGCCATTAGGGCAAATTAATGAGGGATTGACTTATAAGCTATCTAATTCCATCCAGATTGGTTCTATTGTTGAAATACCCCTTAGAAAAAAAAAATCAACTGGGGTAATTATATCTCAAATAAATATCAAAGATCTAAAATTTAATATTAATAAGGTTCTTTCAATAACTAACGTGCACCATTTTGCTATTAGTGCAGAAAATTTAGATTTCTATAAGTATGTGTCAAAACATTGTTTCATTGATTTAGGTATGATTTTGAAAATGGCAGTGCAGCGCTTTCCTGATACACAATTAAAGAGTTATTATCTTTTTAAAAATAAAATATATGAAACTCAAAAAAGTTTAATTAATAAATTGAGTCTTTCTAAAAAAGATTGGCAAAAATTATCAGAAGAAAAAAAAATTTCTCAAACTACTAAAAGTTTTATTTTCGATCAAATGGCACAAAATATTTCATTAAACTCTGATCAAGAAAAAATTTTCAAATCATTTGAATTTAATCAAAAAAATAATTTTCAAGTTCATCTAGTGGATGGTGTTACGGGCTCAGGGAAAACAGAGTTATATTTGAAAGCAGTTGAATCTAATTTAGACAATGGTAATCAGTCTTTAATACTATTGCCAGAAATAGCCTTAACTGAGGAGTGGTCAAAGAGATTTTTTAAATATTTTGGCTGCCGACCTTTTATATGGCATTCAAAACAATCAATAATTCAAAAAGCTAGAATAATGAGATCTTTGTTATCGGGTGAGCCATGCGTTTTAGTTGGCGCTAGGTCATCTGTTCTCCTTCCTTTTAAAAATTTAAAATTAATAATTTGTGATGAAGAGCATGACTCTTCTTACAAACAAGAGGATGGACCAAAATATCAAGCAAGAGATATGGCTATATATAAAGCAAAATGTTCAAAAGCATTGTGTCTCTTAATTAGTGCATCCCCCTCATTAGAGAGCCTTCATAATTCTAATCAGGATAAATTTAAAATTCATAACTTATCAAATCAATTTCATAAAACTCAATTACCCTTAGTGGAAATTGTTGACATGAACCAATCAAAACCTAGTTCAAAGGCTTGGATTTCAAAACAAGTATTCGATGAAACAAATAAGATCTTAAAACAAAAAGGACAAGTATTATTTTTTCTAAATAGAAGGGGCTATGCTCCATCTAAAATATGTGCAAGTTGTCATACACCAATACAATGCCAAAATTGTGCAGCAAATTTAGTTTACCATAAAAAAATTGATAGGCTTGTTTGTCATCATTGTTCAAATTTTTTTGAACCTGATCAAATATGCAAGATGTGTTCATCTGAAAAGTTTGTGTCAATTGGAATAGGATTAGAGAGACTTCAAGAGGAAGTAGCACGTCTTTTTCCCGGAAATTCAAATCAACTAATTTCTAGTGATACTTTGAAATCCAAAAAAAATAAAAAAGATATCATAGAAAATATATATAATTTAAAGACTAGTCTTTTAATAGGGTCTCAAATAATTGGTAAGTCTTTTCATTTTCCAAATTTGAAATTAGTAAATATAATCGATGCAGACTCAAGCCTATATAGCCCTGATTTTAGGGCTATGGAAAAAACCTATCAACTTTTACAACAAGTTGCAGGAAGGTCTGGTAGAGAGGGGGAAAGGGGAAAAGTTTTAATACAAACTTATAGCCCGCAGCATTCAATTTACAATTCACTAAAAAACCAGAGTAGAGATCAATTCATAAAATTAGAACTCCAAAGAAGAGAGGAAAATAACCTCCCTCCCTTTTATAAAATAGCTCAGATTCAATTAATTCATCCTAACGTCTCAGCTTTAAGAGAGGTTTGCCAAGAAATTCTAAATATATCAAAAAATAGTAAACTTGATATTTTAGGCCCTGTTCCCTCATTGATTCCTTACAAAATGAGACATTTTCATGAGAATTTCTATTTCAAGGAGAGGTCGTATCAGGCTTTAAGAAAAAAAACTGATATATTAATGACAAAAATAACGCCTAAATACAGGCGTTTTTTGAATATTGATATTGATCCACTATCAATTGCTTGATGCGTCATTTGTATGATGCCCGTAAGGCTAGTGATGTGATAAAAAATCTTGGTTAACAACACAAAATGAGTAATAAAATCGCATCTAAGAGGTATTCTACTGCCCTATTTGACTCAGTAAAAAATGAAGAATTAGACGCTCTTCTCAAAGATGCTCAAAGTCTGTCGGAGATCATGTCCGATAGCGAAGAATTATCTTCACTTCTCAAATCTCCTCTCACAAAAAATGAGTTGAAATCAAATATTCTTCTAAAAATAATCGATGGATTGCCCTCAGAAAAGATCTTATTAGGTCTTGTTAATACATTAAAAAAAAATAAAAGACTCAATTTATTTGAAAATATTTTATCTGAATTTCAGGATGTTCTTTTTGAAAAAAGAGGATACCAAAAAGCTAAAGTAACAACTTCACATGCTATTAACGATGAAATTAAAAACAGCATTCAAGAGTTATTACATAATCAATACGGTTCTAAAATTAATTTAGAGTTCCAAGTAAATAACTCTTTACTGGGAGGAATGACTGTTGTGATTGGATCAAAGATGATCGACCTAAGTATTCTGAATCAAGTTTCTAAATTTACCAATAACGTGAAAGGAGACATTTAATGTCAATAAAAGCATCGGAGATCTCTTCGATCATCAGAGATCAAATTAATAACTTTGAAAGCCAAGCGGATATATCAGAAGTAGGAACTGTCCTAAAGGTTGGTGACGGAGTTGCACAAGTTTATGGTTTGGATAATGTTCAAGCTGGTGAAATGGTAGAATTCACGGGGGGTGTTCAAGGAATGGCACTTAACCTAGAAGAAGACAATGTCGGTATCGTTATTTTTGGTGATGATAGAGGTATCAAAGAAGGAGATACTGTTAAAAGAACTCAAAAGATTGTTGAAGTACCTGTCGGTAAAGGTTTGTTGGGAAGAGTTGTCGATGCACTCGGAAATCCTATTGATGGTAAGGGTCCTATTCAAAGTAGTGAGTCAAGTAGAATTGAAGTTAAAGCACCAGGTATTATTCCAAGACAAAGTGTGAGCGAGCCCATGCAGACAGGGCTTAAAGCGCTTGACTCTCTTGTACCTGTGGGTCGAGGTCAACGAGAATTAATTATTGGAGATAGACAAACTGGAAAAACAGCCGTTGCTATCGATACGATTATAAATCAAAAGGTAATTAACCAATCAGATGATGAGTCTAAAAAACTTTATTGTATCTATGTAGCGATTGGTCAGAAAAGATCTACAGTTGCTCAGGTCGTTAAAACTTTGGAAGAAAATGGGGCGATGGAATACACTATTGTCGTCGCAGCGTCTGCTTCCGATCCAGCACCTCTTCAATTTTTAGCACCTTACGCAGGTTGCTCTATGGGTGAGTTTTTTCGTGACAACGGAATGCACGGTCTAATCGTTTATGATGATTTATCAAAACAAGCAGTTGCATATAGACAAATGTCATTATTACTAAGAAGACCACCAGGACGTGAAGCGTTCCCAGGTGATGTTTTTTATCTTCACTCTCGTCTTTTAGAAAGAGCAGCTAAAATGAATGATGAAAATGGTGGTGGAAGTTTAACAGCTTTACCTGTTATTGAAACACAAGCGGGTGATGTGTCGGCATTCATTCCAACAAATGTGATTTCAATTACTGATGGCCAGATTTTCTTAGAAACAGAATTATTCTTCTCTGGTATCAGACCAGCGATTAATGTTGGTTTATCCGTGAGTCGTGTGGGATCTGCAGCTCAAACTAAAGCTATGAAAAAAGTTGCTGGTAAAATTAAATTAGAACTAGCCCAATACCGTGAAATGGCTGCCTTTTCTCAGTTTGCATCAGACCTAGACGCATCCACTAAACAATTATTGGCAAGAGGTGAGAGATTAACGGAACTATTAAAACAAGATCAATACGTTCCTATGTCTGTTGCTGACCAAGTTTTAAGTTTGTACTCGGGTGTTAGAGGCTTTTTGGATAAAATTGATTTAGCTAAAATCACAGATTTTCAAGTTAAGTTCTTAGAAGGTCTTCGCGCTGATCACTCTGATATTTTTGATGAAATTAACAATACAGGTAATTTTAGTGATGAATCTGACAAGAAAATTGAGGATTACTTAGAAAAGTTCACCTCTAACTATAGTTAATGCCAAATTTAAAAGAACTTAAGAATAGAATATCTAGTGTTAAATCTACTAGGAAAATTACATCTGCGATGAAGATGGTAGCGGCAAGTAAGTTGCGTCGAGCTCAAGATTTAGCAGAGTCATCAAGGGTTTACGCTGATAGCCTGAGTTTTATTCTTTCTTCTTTAGCTGGCAATACTAAAAACAGTTCTGATTTGCCAGAAATTTTGACTGGTAGAGAAAATTCTAAAATTAGCCTTTTAATTATTAATTCCTCAGACCGAGGTTTGTGTGGTGGTTTTAACTCTAATCTTTTTAGAAATGCAAAAAATTGGATTAGTGAACAACAAGAAAAAGGTAAATCTGTCAAAATTATAACTGTTGGAAAAAAAGCCTCAAGCTTTTATAGAAAAACAGATTTAGATGTAATTGCAAATTTTGATGATTTAAATTCTAATGACAAACAACTTCAAGTTTCAGAAGAAATTAAAAATAAAATTATGGAGCTCTTTGAAAATAATGAAATAGACGAGGTTTCAATTTTGTTTAATAAGTTTGTCTCTGTGATTGCACAAGAGCCAACATATCAGTCATTAATTCCTCTAAGCAATGATGAAGCTGACGAAGAAATGACCGATACTAGTAACGCTGTTTTTGAATTTGAACCTGATAAAAATGAACTACTAGAGTATTTGGTTCCAAGAAATTTTTTAACACAAATTTATAGAAGTGTTCTTGAAAGTTCTGCATCAGAGCATGCAGCAAGAATGACTTCCATGGACAACGCAACAAGAAATGCTGGAGATATGATTGATGGGTTGACATTAACTTACAATCGAACAAGACAAGCATTCATTACGAAAGAACTTATCGAAATTATTTCGGGAGCAGAAGCTGTTTAGGAAAGGAGCTACAAATGGCAAGTAATAAGGCAGGAAAAGTTACACAGGTATTAGGGGCTGTGGTTGACGTCGCCTTTGAAGGAGAATTACCCCCAATTTTAAATGCATTATCTACAAAGGTAGGTGACCAAGATCTGATTTTAGAAGTAGCACAACACCTTGGTGAAAACACTGTGCGAACTATTGCTATGGATGCAACAGAAGGCCTTCAAAGAGGCCAAGAAGTTCAAGACAATGGTGACCCTATTTCTGTACCTGTAGGACCTGAAACTTTAGGTCGTATTATGAATGTTATCGGTGAACCTATTGATGAACGAGGTCCAATTGAATCAAAAAAATCTCTTCCTATTCACAGAGCAGCTCCTGATTTTGTTGATCAATCTACTGAAACCGAAGTTCTTGTAACTGGCATTAAAGTTATCGACCTTTTAGCTCCATATTCAAAAGGTGGTAAAATTGGCCTTTTTGGTGGTGCTGGTGTTGGAAAAACTGTTTTAATTATGGAATTAATTAACAACGTGGCTAAAGCGCATGGTGGATATTCTGTTTTTGCTGGAGTGGGTGAAAGAACCCGTGAAGGAAATGATCTTTATCATGAAATGATCGAGTCAGGGGTTATAAACCTTGATGGCGATACTTCTAAAGTGTCACTTGTTTACGGTCAAATGAATGAACCCCCAGGAGCAAGATCTAGAGTTGCTTTATCAGGATTGACTCAAGCAGAATATTTTAGAGATGAGGAAAACCAAGATGTTTTATTTTTCGTGGATAACATCTTCCGTTTTACACAAGCAGGTTCTGAGGTTTCCGCTCTCCTTGGGCGTATACCTTCAGCTGTGGGTTATCAACCTACTTTGGCAACAGATATGGGTGCACTTCAGGAAAGAATTACTACAACCAACAAAGGTTCAATTACCTCTGTGCAAGCAATTTATGTTCCTGCCGATGATTTAACTGACCCGGCTCCTGCAACATCATTTTCTCACTTAGATGCAACTACTGTGTTAAACAGATCGATTGCAGAACTTGGAATTTATCCAGCTGTGGACCCGTTAGACTCTACTTCTAGAATTTTAGAACCGAGAACATTGGGTGATAAGCACTATCAAGTAGCAAGAGATGTTCAAAAAACTCTTCAAACGTATAAAAGTTTGCAAGACATTATTGCGATCTTGGGTATGGATGAATTATCTGAAGAAGATAAATTAGTTGTATCAAGAGCTAGAAAAATTCAAAGATTTTTAAGTCAACCTTTCTTTGTGGCTGAAGTCTTCACAGGCTCACCAGGAAAGTTTGTTTCTTTAGAGGATACAATTAAAGGTTTTGATGGATTGGTTAAAGGAGACTATGACCATATTCCAGAGGCTGCTTTTTATTTGGTCGGAACAATTGAAGAGGCTTTAGAAAAAGCAAAAAAAATGGCTGAGGAAGCAACTAAGTAAACATGATCAATTTGAAGGTCGTATCTCCTCAAAAAGTCATTTTTGAAAAAGAAGTTGAAATGGCAGTGTTGCCAGGTGCGGAGGGTGATTTTGCTGCAATGCCCAACCATTCTCCGTTCATCAGCTCCCTTCGACCAGGCCAAATGGTAATTATGTCTGCAAACAAAGTAGACGAGAGTTTCTTTGTTTCTGGCGGTCTAGTAATGCTGAAAGAAAAAGTTTGTGAAGTCTTAGTTGATCAAATCGAGTCACTATCTGACGTCAATAGTTCTAACTACCAACAATCCAAAACCTTCCAAGAATTAGAGGGGAATGAAACTGCTCTTGGTACTTTTGAGCAGGTAGTAAACAACCCTCCTTATAAATAGTCTTTAAATTCTATTAATAATTTTTTGTATATAGCCTTTTTAAAAGGAACGATATTGGGTACAAGAAAATTTTGTCTAACCCACTTGTAGTCGGAGAATTCAGGGTGAGCTGTATGAATGTTTATATCTTTCTCACTTCCTTTGAACTCATATAAAAACCATTTCTGGCGTTGACCCTTGTATTTACCTTTCCATAAAGTTTTTGATAAATCTTTAGGTAAAGAATAGTAATACCACTCTTTACTTTGAGAGATTAATTTAACTTTACTCTTTTTTATTCCAACCTCTTCTTCCATTTCTCTTAAGGCTGCAACTTCAGATTTTTCTTTTGAGTCTATCCCCCCTTGAGGCATTTGCCAAAATTCGGAGGGATGATCAATTCTTTTGCCAACAAAGATTTCTTTATGATGATTTAAAATCATCATACCAACATTTGGGCGATAATCCTTAGGATTAATTTTCATTAATTTAAAACGGCAATTGTTTTCACTGCATCTACGGCACGAGACAGTTGATAATCTTTTTCAAGAATTTCACTTGGTGAGATTTCCTCTTCACTTTCTTCATTGGTTTCGTTATCTAAAGCTTCACGGTAATCTGACTCTCTAAATGTAAAATTATTATCAATAACATTAAGCTCCGCTCTTGGAACCACAACATCTGGTTCGATTCCTATTGCTTGTATAGAGTCTCCACTTGGGGTGTAATATTTGGCTATGGTCAGTCTGATAGCACCACTGTCAATGGGAATTATAGTTTGAACAGACCCTTTACCAAATGATTTGATACCCATTATAACTGCTCTATCATGATCTTGTAATGCACCTGCAACAATTTCAGACGCCGACGCAGAACCTTCATTAATCAGTATTATCAAGGGTTTCCCATTAATAAGATCTCCTTTTTTAGCTGAGTAAACTTGAACATCTTTTTTCTCCCTGCCTCTGATTGAAACAATTTCTCCTTGATCAAGAAATATATCTGTCACAGAAACAGACTCGTTCAATAGTCCGCCAGGATTATTTCTTAAATCCAAAACATAACCAATCGGAGGGTTATCACTCTCTTCAAGTTCTTTGATACTTTTTTTTAATCCACTTGTTGTCTGTTCGTTAAATTGAATGATTCTGATATATCCCACATCATTAATAAGACGATGTTTCACAGATGCAACTTTAATGATATCTCTTTTAATGCTTACATCGAATGGCTCCTCGCTAGATCTAAAAATCGTCAAAACTATAGTTGTTCCAGGTTCGCCTTTCATAATGTCGATTGCCTCTTTTAAAGTCATATCAACAACTGATGTACCATCTAAGTGCGTAATATAATCTCCAGCTAAAATTCCAGCATTGTAGGCGGGTGTGTCGTCAATTGGGGATACTACTTTTATAAAACCTTTATCAGTTGTAATTTCTATACCCAATCCTCCAAAGGCACCTGAGGTATCCATTTGCATCTCTTTATAAATCTCTTCACTCATAAAGCTTGAATGCGGGTCTAGGGCCTGAAGCATTCCATTCAAAGCCTTCTCTATTAACTCTTTATCAGTTACTTCTTCAACATATTGATTTTTTACTCGGTTATATACCTCGTTAAAAATACTGAGTTGTTTATATGTTTCTTTTGTGTCAGATAAACTGACATTTGTATTAAAAACTAAAATGAGAATAAGAAGAATTCTTTGCATAAGTGACTTTTTAAGAGGCTGTGTTAATGCTATTAAAGTCTTCGGACCATAATTTTTCCAAATCATAGATTTCACGTACTTCATTTCTAAAAATATGCACTAAAACGTGCCCCGCATCAATGACCGTCCAGTCGCAAAGGGGTTTTCCTTCAGGTTTGTTGCAATAAAGTTTATGTTTTTTAAGGTCTCGGTAAACTTTATCTGAAACTGAGTCCACATGCTTGTTTGACCGTCCAGATGCAACAACCATAAATTCTGCAAACTCTGCTTTACCTTTAAGAGAAATAACTGAGATATTTTCTGCCTTATTGTCTTCAAGACAGTCAACTATCGCTTTTACTGAGATATCTTTATCGTGATTAGGAATTTCGTAACTCGCTTGATGATATTTCTACTCCTGAAACGTTAAGGATATGTGAACAGGGAGTAGAATTATTGATAAATGTTTCTAAATTAGGCATAAATAAATGGGGAAATTGTTTTTGGACTGTTGAATTTTCAATAAATTCATCATATCTCGGTCTATAAATAACGCAAATACTAATATTTTTTAATATCCATTCATATTCTTTCCATTTATGAAAATGACCAAGCTGATCAAGTCCCATTATTAAATAAAAAGAGTTAAGGTCACATTTCGTGCTAATCTTTTGAAGTACATCGTACGTGCATTTCATTTGATAGCGATGTTCAAAATCTGATACTTTGACTAAAGGCTCTTTGATTTGAGAGCGAATATTCGATAATTGAGATTTTATTGGTTTAGAGTTTTGGTTTGACTTAAGGGGGTTTTGATAAGTAGGAAGGACTATCAGTTTTTGAAGATTTAAATTTGCAATAGAACTTTTTATTACATGAAGATGGCCTTTGTGAAAGGGATTAAAAAATCCACCATACAATCCAATCTTCTTAGACATTTATTCCCATCAAAATTTTTTTAGAGACACCATTTTCTTCAAGAAATTTGAATAAGATGTCGATAGACTGTAATTGTAACTTTGAATTAGTATGAAACAAAATTGGCACCCTTTGTTTAAAGAAATAAAATAATGAAATGATAAAGTGAAGATCATTTTCTTCCTCTAGATAAACGACACCTTTGCTAACTAAACGTTCTTTATTATATTTAAAGAAAAGATTATTAAAGGGTTCACTGGTAAGAGTCACTTTATTGATTTCATTTAATTCTTCCTCATTAAAAATTTTTAAATTTTCTATTTCATAAATTGACGATTTAATAATATGAGTAACATCCTCTTTTTTTAAAGAGCCAAGATAATCAATCTGAGATTTTAATTTTTGTAAATTTTGACGAAATTCCATTAAGGCCGGGTGGTGTGATTGCCTGTTACTTGATATTTAAAAGTTGTTAAATGCTTTGCACCGACAGGTCCCCTGACATGGAGTTTATCAGTGGATATACCAATCTCTGCTCCAAATCCAAATTCACCCCCATCAGCAAATTGAGTTGAGGCATTATTCATTAGAATGGCACTTTTACAATTTTGAAAAAAATACTGGATGGACTCTTGATTGTCACTCAAGCAACTCTCTGTATGACCACTAGAGTATTTATTAATATGTTCGACAGATTCCTCAATATTATCAACTATTTTAACAGTTATTTTTTTATCTAAATATTCTGTAGACCAATCATCTTCTGTAGCAGCACGGTCAATTGAGTACATCTCTTTGAGTCGAGTACATCCTATGATTTCACATCCTTGTGACCTTAAGTTATCTAAGACATGAGAAATATCCTCTGCTGAATTACCAGAATGTATGAGTAATGTTTCTGTTGCACCACAAATTTCAGGCCTTCTCAGTTTGGCATTTGCAACTATCTCAGCGGCTTTCTCTTTGTCATAGCCAATATCCCAAAAAGTATGGCATAGACCTTCTAAATGTTTAATTGTTGGAACACGAGAATTCTGAGAGATTGTTTCGATTAAAGATTTTCCTCCTCGAGGAATGATGACATCAATATCTCCCTCGGCTTTTAATAGTTCCTCAACAAAACTACGATCAGTGTTCTGAATGAAACAGACAAGATAAGGATCAAATTGCAAATCTTTTAGAGCTTCTTGAATACATTCATAAAGTTTTTTATTAGTTTCAATACATTCAGAACCCCCCCTTAGAATAGAAACATTTCCAGATCTAAGACAAAGACATGCAGCATCTATTGTGACATTAGGTCGAGACTCATAAATAATTCCAATCACACCAATAGCAACAGAGACTTTTGTAAACTGTAATCCATTTGAGGGATTGGTCCAGTTTTCTAAAGTTTGATTGAGGGGATCTTCCATTTGAGCTATTTTCTCTACATCGCGTGATAGCTGATCTATTTTTTCAGAAGTCAGCACTAGTCTATTGATCATTGGTGTAGAAATATTATTTGACTTAGCTCTATCGATGTCAATTCGATTAGCCTCTAAAATCCCGTCCTTTTTAGATAAAAGGAACCCACTAATATTCATTAAGATTCTACTTCTATCCCCAGCAGAGAGTTTAGACATAGCACTCAAAGCTTTTTTAGAGTGATTTAAAATTTCTTTGAAATAATCACTCATCTTGAGTTCACCAAGTTATCTTTATGTACAATCTCATCTTCACGAACAAAACCCAGAATTTTGCTAAATTCCTTTGATTTTCTCCCTTTAATCTTATCCATTTCCTTAAAATCGTAATTAATCATACCTCTGGCCAATTCTTTTCTATTGTAATGGATCGAAACAGTATCGCCACGATAAAACTTTCCATCAATAGACTTCACACCGATTGCTAATAGACTTGAATTCTTCTTCAGTGCTTTTGAGGCACCTTCATCAATATGAACAATTGCTTTTTGAATTGGTCTATTCCAAATCCATTGCTGCCGACTCGTGAGAATATTTTTAGAAGGATGAAACCATGTTGAGGATGTTGGATGAATGTTACCTAGTGGATTATTGACTAGTCCATTTGATATTATCATTGTGGATCCAGACTGAATACAAAGCTTAGCAGCATTTACTTTTGCTAACATTCCACCAGAACCAAATTCACTCAAATCTTTATCTATATACTTTTCTATTTCTTGATCCACTTCTTCAACAGATGTAATCAACTTAGCATCTGTTGATTTTTTTGGATTGGCTGTATAAAGCCCATTCACATCAGATAATAAAATTAATAATTCAGCAGATAGTGCATTCGCAATCATTGCTGAAAGTTTATCATTGTCACCAAATCGAATTTCTTCTGTTGAGGTAGTGTCGTTCTCATTTATAATTGGAACAACATTTAAATCCATTAAAGAGTAAATTGTATTTCGTATGTTGAGATATTTTCTTCTTTCATTTAAATCTTCAGCTGTAATTAATATCTGTGAACTTTGAATATTGAATTTAGCAAAAGCTTTTTGCCATTGCTGTGAGAGTTGTATTTGACCTATAGATGCAGCAGCTTGCTTTTCATGCAAATTAGTTAACTTTTTTTTGGAGAGAATATTTCTCCCAAGAGCGATAGCACCAGAGGAGACGATGATAATTTTAGATCCTTTTTTTTGGAGTTTCTGAACATCCTCAATTAAGGAGGTGAGCCATTTTTTTCTGAGCACATGCTTTTCGTTAACTAAAATATTAGAGCCAACTTTGATGACAATAACTTTTGATTTTTTGGCTAATTCTGTGAATTTTTTATTCATCTTGTAAGTATTCTAAACATAAATTTGTTAATTGATCGAGTTGATATCCCGTAGCAGCAGAGATTAATTTTACTTCTTGCTTTAAAGATGACTCAAATTCCTTTTGAATTTCTGCAACCCTTTGCTTATCAGCAATTTCTATCTTGTTTAGCGCAATAATCTCTTTTTTTTGTTCTATTTTAGCACCATAATTTAAAAGCTCTTGACGAATGATTTTATAATTATGAAAAGGTTTATCTTCAGTGATATCTACTACATGAATTAAGATTTTACATCTTTCCACATGAGATAAAAAATCATGACCAAGACCTTTTCCATCACTTGCATGTTCTATTAGCCCAGGAATATCAGCTAATACAAATTCCAAATCTTCTTTTTGAACCATCCCGATATGTGGATGAAGAGTGGTAAAAGCGTAATCAGCAACTTTTGATTTTGCATTTGTAACAAAATTTAAAATGGAGGATTTGCCAGCATTTGGCATACCTACTAAACCCACATCAGCTAATATTTTTAGCTTTAATCGAATAGTAGACTCTTGTCCTTTTTCTCCTTGTTGAAATTTACGAGGGGCTCTATTAGTAGAGCTTTTAAAATGAGCGTTACCTTTTCCACCCTGCCCACCTCTTAAGAAATGATAAGTTTCATCATCTTTTAAAATTTCATGAATTTTAATACTCATATCTTCGGTATAAATTTCTGTGCCACAAGGAACATCTAAGATGAGATCTTTTCCACTTGCACCTGTTTTTAATTGACCAGCGCCACCTGTACCATTTTGAGCATTATGATGCTGGTTAAAACGATATCGTTGTAAGGTATTAATCCCTTTGTTTCCCCGAAAAATTACATCTCCACCTTTACCACCGTTACCACCATTAGGTCCTCCATACTCTACAAATTTTTCTCGACGAAAACTTAGAGCCCCATGGCCACCATTTCCTGATTTAATATATATTTTTGCTTTATCAATAAATGCCATAACAGTTTAATTTGAAGTTTTTTTTAAGTGGGATTAATTAACGCAAACAAACTGTCTGTTACGTGATTTTTTGAACAGAACTTTGCCTTCTACTAAAGAGAAAAGAGTGTGGTCTTTTCCAATCCCTACATTATCGCCCGGGTAAAATTTAGTACCACGCTGACGAACAATAATATTTCCAGGAATTACGTGTTCTCCACCAAACTTTTTAACTCCAAGCCTTCTACCAGCCGAGTCTCTTCCGTTTTTGGAACTTCCACCTGCTTTTTTTGTTGCCATAGTTTTACTTTTTTACCTCAGTTGTTTCTTTTTTCACAGTCTTTTTTTCTGTAGCCTCAACCTTTTTAGGTTTTTCAGCTTTAGCTTCAACTTTTTTTGTTTCAGTAGCTTTTACTTCAGTTTTTTTTGGAGTTTCTGCCTTTTTTTCAACTTTTTTTGGGGCCTCTGCTTTTGGAGTAGCCTTCTTAACTGGCTCTTTAAAGCTTTCTTCTCCTATGGCGGACTTGATTGCCATGACCTTTAATATAGAGATATATTGACGATGACCTTTAGTTCTTTGAAAGTGTTTTCTTCTATTCTTTCTAAAAACTCTAATCTTATCGTCTCTGGTTTGGTACAATAATTTTGCAGATACTTCCGCACCTTTTACAGCTGGAGATCCAAGTTCAAACTTATCGCCATTTCCAACTGCCACGATATCTTTAAAAGATATGGTATCGCCAACGTTGCCCTCTATTTTATCAATCTTTAAAACATCTCCTGGAGACACTTTAAATTGCTTACCAACTGATTTAAGAACTGCGTACATAATAAGTCGGTCAATATATATAGGTCTTTATTTATGTCAATAGTCAAAAATGCAATAAAATAGCGATTTATTTGGAGATTAGTTTTTGATTAATTTATTTTGCAAGACTTACACAAAACATAAAATTCAAGGTTATACCTTGTAATTTCTAATTGATTATCCTTAACTAGATCGCTGACACCATCCGTTAAATATTTATTTTTAATCTCTTTTACCTTTCCACATCTCTCGCAAATGGTAAAAGCGGTGTTACTCGCACAATTTGAGTTATTACATATTATAAAGGAGTTAATACTCTCAATTTTGTGAATTTTTCCTAATTCAACCAATTTATCTAAAGCTCTGTAAACTTGAAGAGGTGAGTTTAAGCCCTCTTTCTTCAGACTATCTAATATAAAGTATGCCTTTAAAGGCTCTCCGCTGTTTTGTAAGAGATCAAGAACAATTCTTTGATTTTTGGTTAAACTTTGACTTTTTTTAGAGTGTGTATGTGTTGAACTCATTTTTTATTATCTAACAATTCTATTTTTTTTTTCGAGATAAGCAATTTTTTCAGTGGCAACAGAGTTAATATAAAGACACCCAGAGTAATTGTTAAAATAGTAGGACCAGTAGGTGTGTTCCAAATCATCGAGGTTTGAATACCAAGAACTACTGAAGCGACACCTATAATTGAGGATATGATTGCCATTTGAATTGGTGTGGAGGACAAGTTTCTTGAAGCAGATGCGGGGATGATTAGAAGACCAGTTATTAATAATATCCCGACAATTTTTATAGATATTGCAATGACACTAGCTATTAGCAAAGTAAAGATTGCATTAGCTAGATCTGGATTTAATCCTTCTGCTTTGGCTAATTCTAAGTTAACTGTTCCAGCAAAAAGAGGTCTCCAAATTAATATCAATACAATTAAAACAATACCTCCTCCAATCCAGACAAATAATAAGTCGGTGGTATTGACAGAGAGAATATCTCCAAAAAGCAAACCCATGAGATCAATTCTTATGAATGAAAGTATACCTAATAGAACTAATCCTATCGCTAGCACAGAGTGAGCTAACAGACCTAATAAAGCATCATCTGGAAGATTGGTTCTCCTTTGTAAAAACAGTAAAGACAGGGCAAGTAAGCAAGAAACTACAAATACGGCTATGATCAAGTTGAAATCCAAAGCATAAGCAATAACAACTCCTAATAAGGCAGAGTGTGCAATGGTATCACCAAAATAAGATAGCCTTCTCCAAACTATAAAGCATCCCAGTGGTCCTGTAATAAATGCTAAACCAATTCCTGCTGCAAAAGCTCTAACAATAAAATCATCAAACATTATTAGTCTTTCTTCGAGTCATCTATACTCCCATCAGGTAAGTGTTCGTGATCGTGGTCATGTTGATAAAAAGCTAAGGTGGGATCAATATTCTTTCCAAATAATTTAACATATTCTGGCTCCTTTATGACAGTGTTGGGAGCTCCAGAACAACAAACATGCCCATTAAGACAAATAACGTAATCAGTTTGTGACATCACCACATGTAAGTTATGTGAAATAAGTAATATTCCGCAGTTTATTTTTTTTACAATTTCTTGGATTGTCTTATATAAAGCAATTTCTCCAGGATAGTCGACACCTTGAACAGGTTCATCTAAAACCAGAAAATGAGGTTCTTTAGCTATTGCGCGAGCCATGAGTAATCTTTGAAATTCTCCTCCAGACAAATTTCTAACATCTTCATAAATAAGATGTTTGATTCCAGTGATACTGAGGGCATCATTAATCTCACTGGTCTTATGTTTTTTTACTAAATTAACGAAATCTATTGCCCTTAATGGGAGGGACCAATCAATTGAAATTTTTTGTGGCACATATGAAATTCGCATTCCTTTTTTGATATTATTTGTGCCTTCGTCAGGTTTTAAAATATCCAATGACATTTTTGCAGTTGTTGATTTGCCAGATCCGTTAGGTCCAATCAATGTTACAATTTCTCCTTGGGAAACTTTTAATGAGACACCTCTAACCAACCATTTATGGTTTCTTAAAACTCCACAGTTATTTAATTCAACTAAATAATTATTCATTTTTTAATATTGACATATTTTTATGGTTATAATATTACGTATGTAATAATATAACACTTAGAGGTAGGTAATAGACATGAATTTCTTTCAAAAATCAATTATTTTTGGACTTTCTATTTTATTTAGTAGTTTTTCTGCTCACGCAGACGTAAGCACAGACATCAAAGTAGTAACCACAATAAAGCCATTACATTCATTAATATCTAGAATTATGGAAACAAGAGGAGAACCACAATTAATTATTGAGGGCACAAATAATCCTCACACTTTTGTCTTTAAACCATCACATGCAAAAATGATTGAAGAGGCAGATATTGTTTTTTGGATTGGAGAGGATTTGGAGGCATTTATGGAAAAACCTTTAAACTCTCTAGCAAAAGACACAAAAAAAATTGCATTTATGGACTCCGAGTCCATTGAAAAACTAAAATTTAGAGAAGAAAACATTTTTGATGATCACGACGACCATGATGATCACGATGATCATGACGATCACGATGATCATGATGGCCATGACGACGAACATGAAGGACACGATGATCATGACGATCACGATGGTCACAAAGATGATGATCATGACAATCACGATGATCATGATGGCCATGACGACGAACATGAAGGACACGATGGTCACAAAGATGATGATCATGACGATCACGATGATCATGATGGCCATGACGACGAACATGACGATCATGCAGGACATCACGACGGTCACAATCACGGAGAGTTTGATGCTCACATATGGTTGGACCCAGAGAACGCTAAAGAGATGGTTAAAATTATCCGTGATGAATTAATAAAAATTGATCCAGAGGGTCAAAGGCAATATTCAGTAAATGCAGCAGGAGCTACTTTGGAACTAGATAATCTGATTAATAATGTTGAAAAAGAATTATCTAAAGACATTAGTTACATTGTATTCCATGATGCCTACCAATATTTTGAAACAAGATTTGGTGTGAAATCTGCAGGAGCGTTAACTTTAAATCCTGACGTCCTACCTGGTGCTAAACAAATAGCTGATATACAAGATTTAATTAGTGACAAGGGTATTAAGTGTATCTTCTCTGAGCCTCAATATAATCCAAAGATAATTGAGACACTCGGCAACGATATGAATATCTCTACTGGTGTTATGGATCCTTTAGGAGCTTTCATAGATGCTGGACCTACAATGTATGTTGAACTAATTAATGGAATTGCAAATTCTATTAAAGAGTGTCACTAAGGAATTTTGAAATAAGTTTCAGATAATTTCAATAATCTAAGAAACTTAAAGTCAAAAAAAAAACTAATTTACAATTTTCTCATATAGGCATTTTATATGCCTTATGAGAAAAACTAAAAACAAGGTTTGTAATCACAAAATAAAAAGAATCGTTGAAGAGAAGTATTATCCCATATCATTTATTGAAAGAGTGAATGTTATGTATCAATTAAATTCTCAAAAAAAGGTTAATGAGAATTTGCCTAGTTTATCAGCTAACTTAAATAAAACCTGATTTACTTGTTAACTCATCGTTTAATGGAATACATTACATTCTAGCTAGTGCTGTTTTGTCTTAATATAATATGCCAGATGCTATTGAATAATAACCATTTTTAGCCTATTTTGGAACAATGAATTTATCAGATGCTAGTAAAAAAGAGATTGATGTAGTTCTAGAGAAGTGTGGATGGAGACAAACTAAACAAAGAGTGGTTCTCCTAAAATCAATTTTTGATGGGAAAGACAAACACTTTTCAATTAATCAAATGAATGAAACTTTGAAAGATAACAGAAGTTATTTCTCTTTAACAACACTATATGAAAATCTGAATACTTTAGTTGATAAAGGATATTTAAAGCAAATTGTTGTTGATAAACAATCATTCTACGATACTAACACAACTAATCATATTCATGTTTATCATCAAGAAGAGAATAAAATATACGATTACGACGATTGCATAGAGCTTCACAAAGATTTGCCGATACCAGCTTGCCTTTCGTTACTCGAGGAATATTCCTTAGTAATTAACCTCAAAAAAAAGAAGTAATTCATTATTTGTAACTTATTTCAGTAAACTATGTCAATTCAGGTCTAGCAATACCTAAATTTTTTTTTATTTTTTTATAGTTTTTTTTCAATATTTTCTCTGACACTATGAAAAAACTACAAATAAAAACAAAAATTTTGGCATCTATAACATTTTTAAGTTTCGGTTTAGCAGGTTTTGCTAATGCCGGAGCACACAGTGAAGATGTCTATGGCCCATTCCCAGTAACTTTAAAAGGTTATTCTGGTGATTGCACAAACACTGTTTCTTACAGTGGCCAAATAGCAAGACATGCTCAACATGACAGTCTTAAAGCAGCTTCTACAAAAGGAAGCTATGATGATATGAATGCATATTATATTGGAGCTGATGGCGACCAAGCTCTTTTAGCCCCTTCATCCAAAGATGGCTTTCCTATTATGCAAACATTAGTAAACGAAATATCATCGGGTAAGAACTTATCTGGAAAGACATATAAAGGTACCATTACAGCATGGCCAAATAATATGACAGCTCCAGAGGTTATTGATTTCTGGATGATGAAAGCTGCAGATAACCCTAAGGACGTATCTGTAGGTCTTAACTATCAACAACTTTTATCAAAGTTTATCATGGGAGCAGTCTTTTACAATCAAGCTGTAGATAACTATCTTGATGAAAAAATGGGCGCTGACTCTAAACCAAATGATAAGCCTTACAAAGATGGTGCTTGTTATACTGGTAAAGAACATAGTTGGGACGAAGCATTTGGGTATTGGGGAGCTGCAGCTCACTCACTATTACTTTCAGCAGAAGATAATTACAATGTAGCTAAGAGAAAAGATCTAGCCGCAGCTGATTATAATGGAGACGGTGTTGTAGACTTAAAATCTGAGTATGTTTTTGCTCATGCCTATTATGCTTCTAGTTTTGATAAGGGCGGTAAGACATCATATTTAGAGGATATCACAAGAGCCTTTCTTGATGGTAGAAAACTCATTACCTCTGCAAATGGTGAGAAACTATCTGATGCTCAAAGATCAGAGCTGATGGGACATGTAAATGTCATTAATGAAAACTGGCAGAAGGTTATTGCTGAGTCTGTATTCAAATATGCAGGTTCAACATACAAATCTTTAGTAGCACTTGAGTCTGTAGGTAACGCTGATTTAGCCAAGGAATTCGATAAATATATGAAGTACTGGGGAGAGCTAAAAGGTTTCTCAATGGCGCTTCAAGTCGGAAAAGAAAATATTGGTGAAACAGCAACAAAACTTAATCGTATGGTTGGTTTTGGACCTATGCTTTTAGATGAGACCCAAATTGTTGGAATTAAAGGTATGAGCGGTAGCGATGGTAAATACATTACCTCAGAATACGAAATGGGTAAGATTTACTCTATGCATGATGCTAAGCTTCATATGTTAAAAATACAAAAACTTATGATTGATCAATTTGGTGTTGAGGCAAGAGGAAATGATATGCTTGCTGAGATGTCAGATCTTGCATCAAAAATTGGAACATCTGATTCAGCAGAAAACGACTAGATAAAAAGTTTGTCTCTTCTCCTACACTGACACATAAAGAGACGATTTCATGGCCTTCTTCGGGAGGCCATGTTATAGTAATTTAATTATATGGAATTCTTTTTTGATATAATCCAAAATTTGGTTGATCAATTTACCAATCCAAAAAAAAGAGTATTTGTTCTTTACTTATTTTTATCTATTTTAATTGCAGGAGCTTGGCTCATTTTCCATAAAAAGAAATCACTGAAAGAGTCAATTAAATTTATCTTCAATCCAAAAGTCTTTTTCTCAAAATCAGCAACAAGTGACTATAAAGTATTTTTCATTAATCAGATTATAATGTTATTAATTTCTCCACATCTCCTTACTCAGATAACAATAGCAACTGCGTTATATTTTTTCTTTTTTGAAATAAATTTTATTGAAATAGGCCTATTTGCTTCCTCTCCTAAATATTTAATTGTAAGCTTATTCACTCTAACTCACTTTATAGTAGATGATTTTTCTAAATATATTGTTCATCGATGGATGCATAATTGGCCATTTTTATGGGCATTACATAAAGTTCATCATTCAGCAACAAACCTCACTCCTATGACTGTTTTTAGAACCCATCCTCTTGAGGGTTTAGTATTTACATTAAGGTCAGCTTTTGCTCAGGGCGTAACAATATCAACTTTTGTTTATTTATTTGGTGGTGGTGTTGACTTATACACCATACTTGGTGCAAATTTGTTTGTATTTTTTTTCAATGTCTTTGGATCTAATCTAAGACATTCTCACATTGGTATTCGTTACTGGAAATGGTTAGAGTATGTTCTTATTTCACCCGCACAGCATCACTTACATCATTCAATAGCAAAAGAGCACTATAATAAAAACTATGGTGCAGCACTTGCTATTTGGGATTGGATATTTGGATCCTTACACCATTCTGAAGATACTGATAACCTCACACTAGGTTTAGGCACCAAAGATGATCAAAAAAAACATACTTTAAAAGAACTTTATCAAACTCCATTTATCGAGTCTTTTAAGTTTTTAAAGAAGAATTTCATAAAAGTATTCCTATTTAAAAAAATTAATAAAAATAAATCTGAAATATACTACAAAAAATCACCACAATAGTTGTTATTAAGCTATTAAAAATTTATTCATTTCAATAATTACTGTCTCCTTTATAAAGAGTCCTGTGAAAAATAAATCAATAATACTTTTAACTATTTCTATACTCATAAGTCTGTCATCAATGTACATTGCTCTCACAAAAGCATATGCATCAGAAACTATAAAAGTCTATTCTGAAAGACAGCCCTTTTTAATCGAGCCCTTAATTAATCAATACGAAGAACAAACTGGAAATAAAATAGAATGGATCTTTTCAAAAAAAGGATTAGTTCAAAAAACAATTCTTGAAAAAGATAGACCTGTTGCAGATATCTTTTTATCCTCTGATATAGCAAGATTAATCGATATTACAGAGGCAGGTGCAAATATAGAAATACCTTTACAAAAGAATGTGCCTTCAAATCTACAAACTAATGACTGGACAAGCTTAACAATGCGAGCAAGAGTAATTTATGCTCACAATGATCTTCAATTAGAAAATATTTCTTATGAAGATCTTATTCTTCCAAAGTACAAAGACAGAGTTTGTACTAGATCTGGGTATCATCCCTATAATATTTCACTATTTTCAGCTTTAATTGCCCATCATGGAGTGGAATGGTTCGAAGATTATATAGTCAAATTGAAAGCTAATCTCTCTAGAAGACCGCAAGGAAATGACAGGGATCAAGTAAAAGCAATTTATGCAGGAGTTTGCGATGTTAGCATTGGTAACCATTACTATTATTTTAAAATGATGGATGATCCTAACCAAATTATCTGGCTTGAAAAAGTGTCCCCAATTTTTCCAAATCAAGACAGTTATGGCAGTCATGTAAATATTTCAGGAATCGCTATTATCAACAATAAAAATTATGACGCCTCTATAGACTTTTTGGAATTTTTATTGAGTGAGGAAGCTCAAAAAATATATGCAAATGATAACAATGAGTTTCCGGTCAACATCAATGTCAAAGCTTCAGAAAGAGTACAAGCACTAGCAAATAATGCAAAATTTGACTCTATAGATTTACAAGAAATTGCCTCAAATAGAAAAGCCGTTTTAGATATCTTAAATAAAATTAATTTTGACGGTTAAATAGGTTGGTCGCTTCAAATAGATCCGCAGCACCCCAAAGGTCAGGGTGCTTATATAATGCGTGTTCAAAGTAAAATTGTAGCAATCGCTTCAGTTGAATAAATAATCTTTATAACTAAAATTTGTTTATGAATAATTCTGAAATACTCAGTGTTTTGTTAAAATCTGATAAAGAATTAATAATTTATAGAAACTCAGAAAAAAATAATTTTGAAATTTATACAGATTTTGTTGAAAAGGTTAATTTAAATACAATTAATTTAGATAAGTTCTTAAATAAACTAGAGCGATTTAAATCAAAAAAACTATACGATTGTTATATTGGTTTCTTTGGATACGAATTACTTTGTAAAAATATAAATTTAAAAGTAAATAAAGATAGTTCATCTTTTCCAGAGGGTGTTTTTTTTCGACCTCAAACTAAAATTATTTTAGATAAAAAAATTAAGGTCATAACAAAATCTAAAACTGATTTATTGAAAGATCTGAACGTCTTAAAAAAAACTAATAATTCAAATCATAATAAAGTGACTGTAAGTCCAAATGTCCAAGTCTATGAAAAAATCTTCAATAAATTTAAAAAAAATATAAGGGCAGGTGAAACCTATCAAATAAAAATTGCTCAAAAATATTCAAATAAAAAAGAGTTAGATATTGTTAATTTATTTTTTGACTTGATGAAAAAAAATCTAAGCCCTGAGTCTTTTTGTGTAAGAACAAAAGACTTTAATATAATTAGCTGCTCTCCTGAAAACTTATTTAAAGTAAGAGGAAAAAAAATAGTCACATCACCAATAGCAGGAACTGTGAGTAGGGATAAAATTAAATCAACAAAAGAGGCGAGGCGCTTTTTTGAAAATAATCAAAAAGAGGATAAAGAGCACAATATGATTGTTGATTTAGAGAGAAATGATCTTAGTCGCATTACAAAACCAAATTCTGTCAAAATACAAAATTTAAAATTTGTACAAAAATACCAATATATTTTTCATAATGTTTCTGAGATTTCAGGAACCCTTCTTGATAATGTAAGACTATCAGCAATAATTAAGGCAATGATGCCTGGAGGTTCAGTTATCGGATGTCCCAAAATCAACACCTTAAAATTACTTAACAAAGAGGAAAAAGAGCCCAGAAGAATTTATACCGGCTCTTTTGGTTACTTTCGCTCTAAAGAAGATATGAGCTTTAATATCATCATAAGGTCTATTTTAAATTTTAAAAAAAATAATGAAGTCTTCGCAGCTAGTGGAGTAATCTTAGATAGCACTGCTAAAAATGAGTATCATGAAAATTATTTAAAAGCTAAATCACTATTGGATTTATTAAAATGAATTTATTACTTATAGATCATGAGGACTCCTTTACTTATAATCTTGCGCATTTGCTATCTGGTTTTGGCAACCTTGAAGTTACAAATTTTTATGATGTAAAAGAAAATTCTGTAAAAAAGTCAGATGTAATAATTTTTTCTCCTGGGCCTGGAAAGCCCTTAGATTATCCAATATCATTAGATATTTATAATAATTATAAATCGAAGAAGAAAATTATTGGTATCTGCCTTGGATTTCAACTTATTGCTAACGGAGAAGGGGGAATTATATCTAAACAGGAAAAAATATTTCATGGTTATCAAACGTATATACGAACAAATTCTCAAAGTTTAAGATTTCCTAATAATACTTTATATCAAGTAGGGAGATACCATTCTTTGAAACTAAAAGAGCCATTTAATTCTTCTTCAATGCATATTACAATGAGATGTGAGGAAACTAATGTAGCAATGTGTTTGGAAAGCCATAAATATGACATTTGTGGTTTACAATTTCACCCGGACTCATTTTTAACTCCAAATGGCAAACAATTTATTCGAAAAATCATTCAATTTAAAAAATAACTCCTACTTATCCTCTAAATTTAAACCACTTTGGGGTCAGAAGGGTGTTTTTACGTCTATACCTGTCATAGGAAAAAAACCAAGATTTATAGGCTTAAACCGCTATTTAAGCACTTTTAATAATACATGCCGTGATTATAAATTTGATGCCAAACTAAATCCAAAAATGATCAGTGAATTAATTGGAGAAGATATTAAGCAAATTAAAATTTTTAACCACTTGCTAAGAATTGCTACTAATGGAACAACTTTATCAATATCACTTAGAAAAAGAACAACGACAAAGAGCAGTGTAATTGGATTTATAAAAAAATATAAAAGAAAAGACTTTAGAAATAAAAATTTATATTACAAAAAAATATTAAAATTTATGAGTGAGATAAATTACTCTGAAAATGAAATTATACTATCAAGAGATGGTGAAATCACAGAGGGCGCAGTAACAAATTTAATTTTTATTAAAGAAGGAAAAGTATATATTCCAAAAATAGGATACTATTATGGTAATACTTTGAAACTTGTAGAGAAAATATCTAAATTTAAGTTTATTAAAAAAACAATTTTTGAAAAAGACCTTAACCAATTTAGTGAAATATTATCAATAGGTTCTGGAAGAGGTATTACGTCTATAAAAAGTATTCAAAGTATTTTTTGGAAAAGAAAATCTACGACATATTTTCAAAAATTAAAAAAAGACTATGAAACTATGGTAAAAAATAATTACTATGAAATTCAATAAAAATTTATTTACTTTAAAAAAACCATTATTAGTGGGTATTTGTAATTTTACTCCTGACTCCTTCAGTGATGGGGGCAAAACCTTTTCTCGCTCTTCTGCACTTAATCATATTAACTCAATGATTAAAGATGGAGCACAAATTATCGATATTGGAGCTGAGAGCACTAGACCAAATAGTGAACCAATTACATACAAAGAAGAAATACGTCGGCTTTCAAAAATTCTACCGTATTTGAACTATAAGAAATATCTTGTTTCATTAGACTCTTATAAACCTGAGACTCAAGAATATGCCCTTAAAAAAGGAGTGCATATTATTAATGATATAAATGGCGGTTCAGAGGAATTGTTCAAACTTACAAAAAAGTACAATGCTGGATTATTCTTAATGCACAAAAGAGGAATACCAAAAGATATGCAAAAAAAACTAAATCCAAGAGCTAATATGGTAAAAGAGTTTGATGAATTTATTGAAAAAAGACTGAAAATACTAAAAAAAATGAAATTTAATCTTAAAAAAGTATGGTTTGATCCAGGAATAGGTTTTGGCAAAACATTAAACCAAAACTTACAATTAATGAGATCTCTATCAAAATATAGTCACAAAAATCTACAAATACTTTTAGGTTCATCACGAAAAAGTTGGATAAACTTCATTGATCCTTCAAATGCTGATCAAAGAATAGGAGGATCTTTAGCTTCTATTACTCATGCCTTACAACAAAATGTCAATACGTTTCGAATTCATGATGTCCAAGAGACAAATCAAATGATAAAAGTTTTGAAAGCTTTAAATAAATGAATTTTTTTATAGAGATAGAGGACTTAAAGGTCGACACAATCATTGGAGTGTTTGATGAAGAAAGGTTAAAACCACAAACAATATTAATTAGTATTAAATGCCAATTAGATCTTGATCACAATCAAGATCTTGACAATATTGAAAATGTTACAAGTTATTCTGACATTAAAAAAGAAATAGTAACATTTGTTTCAGCATCTCAATACAAAACACTGGAAAAATTAATTACAGAATTAAAAAAACAATTGGATAATCAATTTCCAATTAAAATAGAAAAGTTGGAAATAAATAAAATTGAGATTGCCAAAAAATATAATGCAAAAAAAGTCAGCGTATCGATATAAATCATATATCGCTATTGGATCAAATATTGGCAACTGGAAAAGTAATTTTAATTTAGCATTAAAGCTAATGAATAAATTCGGACATGTCGAAAAGGTTAGTAGAGTCTATTTTACTAAACCTTTTGGGATAACTAACCAAAAATATTTTCACAATGCTGCCTTTTTATTTACTACAAATCTATACTTCAACGAATTATTTATAAAAATGTGTTTTGTGGAAAAACAAATTAAAAAAAATAAAATTGTAACTAATGGGCCAAGAAAAATAGATCTCGATCTTATTCAATTTGAAAACTTGAAAATCAAAAACCACCTAATAACTATTCCTCATACATCCTCTCATTTAAGAGATTTTGTGATACAACCTATCCTAGATTTAAACCCAGATTTCATAGATTTAAAAACCCATAACTCTTATAAAAGCCTTTTAAATAATTTAGAGGAGAGGTTTATCGTTAAGAAATCTCGTCAAACCCAAGATTATCAAGAATTTTTTTAAGCTTTTCTTCATCTACGCTGTTTGATTTTTTTAACCCTGTCGATATATCAATTCCGTGTGGAGATATAGTTTTAATTGCCTCTTTGACATTACTAATATTAATACCTCCACCAAGATATAAAGGCTTTGCAAAACTCTTAAGTTGATTAATTTGACTCTCACATTCCATTAGAGATTTTTTCTCAATTACATCTTTTCTGTAAAGATTAAGATCATAATAAAAACTACTAACATTATTTTTGATTTGCTCAAAAAAATTATAATCAAAATTTTCGTAATTTATTGAAATTGATATTTTTGAATTTGTTGAATTATTTAGTAATTCGATATCCTCAATCTTGTATTGATTAGATACACATACTTCCTTTATCTCTACTTGTTTTATAATGTCGATTATTTTTGGCATATGAATATTGCCAATCAATAGAATTGGATTTAATTTTAAATTGTAGGAAGCAATTGTAAGGTTATGAATTTCTTCAGTAGATAGTGTATTGGGGCCGTATAAGTAATTACTTACAAGGCCCACTGTTCTTACTGAATACTTTTGTATTACCTCTAACGATTTTTGATCTGTAATACCACAAACCTTGAGCTGGATATTACCATAATTGAACATTAATTAATTATTGTTCAATTCAAATCTATCGGCATTCATCACCTTGTTCCAAGCTTTTACAAAATCGATAACAAATTTTTCTTTGTTGTCATCTTGTGCATAAACCTCCGCATAAGATCTAAGGATAGAATTTGATCCAAATACAAGATCTGTTGAGGTTGCTGTCCATTTAACATCATTTGTTTTGCGATCGATTACTTCATAGTGCCCATTTGAGGCTTTCCATTTATTGCCCATATCAACAAGGTTAACAAAAAAGTCAGTTGTTAAAGCCCCTACCTGATTAGTAAAAACACCATGTTTATTCTCACCATAGTTAGCTCCCATAGCTCTCATTCCTCCAACTAGCACAGTCATTTCAACTGCAGTTAGACCCAGTAAATGAGCTCGATCAAGTAACAACTCTTCTCCTCTTACTTCGTAGTTATCTTTTTGCCAATTTCTGAAACCGTCATGTATCGGTTCCAGCTGTGAAAAAGACTCAGAGTCAGTCATATCATTAGAAGCATCTCCTCTTCCTGGACTAAAAGGAACAGGTACGGTGAATCCAGCGGATTCAATAGCTTTTTCAAGACCAACATTTCCAGCTAATACAAGGGTGTCAGCAATACTTGCTCCAGCTTCTTTTGCCAAAGGTTCTAGCACACCTAATACTTTTGATAATCTTTGAGGTTCATTACCCTTCCAGTCTTTTTGAGGAGAAAATCTAATTCTTGCTCCGTTTGCTCCACCTCTTAAGTCAGATCCTCTGTATGTTCTTGCGCTATCCCACGCAGTTGAGACTAGCTCTTGAACAGTTAAATCACTATTTTTGATCTTTTCTTTTAGGCTTTCTATATCATAGCTAGCAGCTCCAGAGGGAACTGGGTCTTGCCAAATTAAATCTTCATTTGGAAGATCATGACCTATGTATCTTGATCTTGGACCCATATCTCTATGAGTTAGTTTGAACCAAGCTCTGGCAAACGCATCACAAAAATATTCATGATCTTCGCGAAACTTTTTAGATATTTCTAAATAAATGGGATCTTTGATCATTGCCATATCAGCATCCGTCATAATCGGGTTATATCTAATTGAGGGATCTTCAACATCCACAGGCTTATCTTCTTCTTTAATATTTATAGGCTCATACTGCCATGCTCCTGCAGGGCTTTTCTTTAGCTCCCACTCATATTTAAAAAGCATATCAAAATATCCGTTATCAAATTTTGTTGGCTCAGTTGTCCACGCACCTTCAATACCAGAGGTTACGGTATCTCTACCCACTCCTCGAGAGGTATTATTCACCCAACCAAGACCTTGTTCTTTAATTGGAGCACCTTCAGGTTCAGCTTCAAGATTATCTCCATTGCCATTGCCGTGGCTTTTACCAATTGTGTGACCACCCGCAGTAAGAGCAACTGTTTCCTCATCATTCATAGCCATTCTTGCAAATGTTTCTCTAATATGCTGAGCAGTTTTTAAAGGATCTGGATTACCTTCAAATCCCTCTGGGTTAACATAAATTAATGCCATATGGTTTGCAGCTAGTGGACTCTCCAAAGAGGAAGCATCCTCTTTGTCAGAGTGTCTGTTAGTTGCTAAAGCTTCTGTCTCAGGTCCCCAATAAATATCTTTGTTCGGATGCCAAATATCTTCTCGCCCATAAGAAAAACCAAAAGTTTTAAATCCAGTTGACTCATAACCAATGTTACCAGCTAAGATCATCAGGTCAGCCCAACTAATCTTGTTTCCATATTTTTTTTTAATGGGCCATAAAAGTCTTCTGGCTTTATCTAAGTTAGTATTATCAGGCCAAGAGTTTAAAGGGGCAAATCGATGATCACCAGTCCCACCACCACCACGTCCATCAGCAGTTCTGTAGGTTCCAGCAGAATGCCAAGCAAGCCTTACCATTAAACCAGCGTATGTTCCCCAATCAGCTGGCCACCAATCTTGACTTTCTTTCATCAATTTATGCATGTCAGCTTCTAATGCTTTGAAATCTAATTTTTTTACTTCTTCTCGATAATTATAAGAACCATTAAATGGTTTTGTTTTCTGATCATGTTGATGGAGAATATCTAGATTTAGATTTTTAGGCCACCAATCAGTTGATGACTTCTCCATGTTTGAATTAGCTCCGTGAGCAACGGGACATTTGGCTTCGCTCATTTTTCTCTCCTACTTAAATAAATTTAAAGCTATTAAAATTTAACCTGTTAGTAAGTCAACATAACGAATTGTCTCTGTTAATAATTAAAAAAAGCTTGATATTATTTAGTTTTAAACAGGCGGTTATATAAAAAGTATGCCCCAAACATACCTATTACTTGGGAGCCAATAAAAAATATTACGGTTGAGGGATTAATCCCTGCAAATGACTCAGTAAAAATTCTAGCAATCGATACGGCAGGATTTGCGAAACTAGCTGAGGATGTAAAAATTATTGCAGCTGTGATGTAAATACCAACATTAAAAGCAACAATATTTTTACCACCTACTTTTGATAGCAAAATAACCATCAGTAGTCCAAAGGAAGCAAAAACCTCTGAAATATAAATATTTGTTCCACTTCTAATATTTGAGGAGATTTCTACAATGCTTAAACCAAAAATATAATTTGCAAAAATTGTTCCTAGTATAGCTGCAGTAATTTGTATTGAAATGAATAGACATAGATCTTTTTTGCTTAGCTCTTTTTGTAAGCAAAACAAAATTGAAACAATTAGGATTAAAATGTGCTCCAGAAAAATTAGCAAATATTCCAATTATAAAAATAAGTGTTAAACCTATGACAACAGCATGACTAACCAAAATAACCATTTGATCATTTGTATATTGTTGACCTGCAATTCCAGAACCTACGATGGATACTAATAAAATAAATGTTCCTATAAACTCTGATATGTATTTTTGCATTTTAAAAGGCTTACTGTATTATTGCTTTAATTTAAAGCGATGTATTATGAATTTTTAGTTACACACTTAGACGCCCCATTTTTATTACTTTCAGCAGTAACTACAGGCTTAATAATTCGTATCTTTTATAAACAATACATGAGTACAAACCTTACAATGAGGGTTGTGATTTCAGTAGCTCTTTTTCTTATTAATGCAATTATCATTGTTCCAGGAATAGTCTTTATATATAGATGGATTATGTTGTGTGGTTTTTATCAAACAAGTGGTATTTTTGAAACTGGGTATGGCTGTAGCGGAGATGTCTTTAGTCTACGTGTTCCAAGGCTTTTTTTACTTTCGTAAACATTTCATCAACTTGACTATCGTTAATGATTAAAGGGGGAGAAAATGCAAGAGTATCTCCATTGGCTCTAACCATAAGACCAAGATCCCAAGCCTTCTTCATCGTCTCAAAGCCTCTGACACCTACGGCACCTTTTTTAGGTTCTAGTTCTAGAGCGGCAATAACACCTAAATTTCTTATATCGATAATATGTTTAGTGCCTTTGAGACTATGGGCAGCTTCTTCAATAACAGGAGCTATATGAGCTGCATTATCAAAAAGCCCTTCTTCTTTGTAAATATCTAGTGTTGCCAAAGCTGCTGCGCACGCAACAGGATGACCAGAATAAGTGTATCCGTGAAATAATTCTATTGGAGCATCTGCATTCTCCATCATCGACTCATAGATAAAGTCTTGAACAATCGTGGCACCCATTGGAATAGTCGCGTTCGTGATGCCCTTAGCACATGAAATTATATCAGGAGTTACACCAAAAAATTCTGATCCAGTAGCTTTTCCCATACGACCAAAAGCTGTTACCACTTCATCAAAGATTAATAAAATGTCATGCTTCGTGCATAGTTCTCTGAGTCTTTTGAGGTAACCTTTTGGAGGTGGAAGCGCACCAGTTGATCCAGCAATTGGCTCAACGATTACAGCAGCAATAGTTGATGCATCATGTAATTGGACAAGACGTTCTAAGTCGTCTGCAAGTTCAGCGCCATGTTCAGGTTCACCTTTTGAAAAAGCATTCAGTTCCAGATTATGAGTATGACGTAAATGATCAACACCATTGAGCATTGAGCCAAAGTACATTCTATTTTTCACCATACCCCCGACAGATATTCCACCGAAGCCAACACCGTGATATCCTCTCTCACGGCCAATCAATCTTGTTTTAGAAGAGTGTCCTCGTGCTCGTTGATAAGCAAGAGCAATTTTTAAGGCACTATCTACCGCCTCTGATCCTGAGTTAGAAAAGAAAACATGATTCATTCCTTCAGGAAATATTTCAGCTAAGCGATTAGCCAGTTCAAATTGTTTAGGGTGTCCAAATTGGAACGGAGGAGAATAATCCAGATTTTCAATTTGTTCATTTACCGCTTCTTGAATTTTCTTTCGACCATGGCCAGCGTTTACACACCACAGTCCTGCAGTGCCATCTAAAATTTCTCTATTATCATCACTGATAAAATGCATATCCTTGGCTCCAACAATAATTCGAGGGTCTTTTTTGAATGTCTTGTTGGGAGTAAAAGGCATCCATAGCGGTTCTAAGTTATTAGGTTTATTCATATACTATTAAAAATCTTATTCCTGAATTTGCATTCTGTCTATGATTGTTTTTAGGACTTATAGCCCGACAAATAAATATCAACCATTACAGATATCATTACTTTAGAATATTCATTTTTATAGAACTCAGGATAATGACTGTCCTCTTTTAAGATGCCTTCATAATCCCATTCTAGGCCAAATGCTTTGTATTCACCGTTTTGAAGTAATTTATAAAAATACTCTTCGTTTATTTTTGAAAAACTATCCTCCTTGATTTTATGTTTCTTGTTCCTTAGTAAAAAATACAGATAAAGTGCGAATATATTAGTTTTTTCTCTATCCAAATTAGATTTCATTCTTAGATTTTATGATGGCGTTTATAAATTTCCATACTATTTTTAACTATGTCTGAATTATCTATAAACTTAAAATGGAAACTTGGAGAGGGTGAATTAGCACCAGGCAAATTCTCCAATTCTCATGAAATTTCTTTCAATGATAATTATAATATTACTGCAGATGCTGCCCCTGACTGGGGAGGGAACCCAGATTATACAAATCCAGAACAAGCCTTGGCAGCCTCAGTTAGCAGTTGCCACATGATGACTTTTTTAGCATTAGCAGCCAAAATGAAATGGCCAGTAAATTCCTATGAAGATAAGGCTGACGCTTATTTAGGCAAAAATTCCAAAGGGCAGATGGCTGTGACTAAGATAGTCCTTCATCCTGTTGTGACATTTAGTGGAGAATTTACGATTAGTGACCAAGATATGAAGGACATGCATGATAGATCCCATCGATATTGTTTTGTTGCTAACTCGTTGGCTGATGAAGTTGTATTTGAAGTTAGTTTATGAGCACAGATAGACAATCATCACTTGTAAAAATCACGGAACTGGAAAACGGGATATTTAAAATCATCCTCAGCGATCCAAGTCATCAAAACACCTTATCAGAAAAAATGATTGATGAGCTACAATCTGCATTTGACCATTTCAATTCTAGTCCTAGTAGGGTTATCATTTTATCCTCTACAGGAAAAGTTTTCTCAGCTGGTCATGATTTAAAAGAACTTAAAGCTGCTCGGTCTCATCCTGATAAGGGCAAAGAGTATTTTCAATCAATTTTAAAAAAATGCTCAAGATTAATGCAAACAATAGTCAACCATTCGAAACCTGTCATAGCCCAAGTAGATGGAGTTGCTACAGCTGCAGGATGCCAATTGGCACTAAGTTGTGATTTGGTTTATGCCTCTTCTAACTCAAGGTTTGCTACACCAGGAGTAAACATTGGCCTTTTTTGTTCAACTCCAATGGTAGCCCTTTCTCGAAATACAACCTCAAAAAACTCCATGGAAATGCTTCTTACAGGGGAGCTAATATCTGCTGATGAGGCAGAGAAAAAAGGTCTTATTAATAAGAGTGTAAATGAGGAAGAGCTAGAAAACCTAATATTAGAAAAAGCCACTAAAATCAGCTCAAAATCTGGTACCACATTAAAAATTGGTAAAAAAGCATTTTATCAACAAATTGAAATGCCTTTAGCTGAAGCATATGACTATGCTTCAAAAGTAATGCTTGAAAACATGTTGGACCAAGATGCTAAAGAGGGAATAGAAGCTTTTTTAGAAAAACGATCTCCAAATTGGAAAGAATAAAACCTTAAAATGGTCAATCCCTATAATCAGGATTTGGATGCAAATTCTGCTAACTATCAACCTCTCACCCCATTATCATTTCTAGAAAGAGCAGCAGATGTATTTCCAGAGTTTACTGCAATTGTTCATGGTAATCTTCGAAGATCCTATGCTGAATTTTATCTTCGCTCTAAAAAATTAGCCTCAGCTTTATCTCAGCAGGGCATGACAAGAGGAAGTACAATATCAACTTTGTTGTTGAATACACCTCCAATGCTCGAAGCTCATTATGGTATCCCAATGTGTGGAGGAGTAATCCATGCCATCAACACCCGTCTTGATTCCGCGACTATTGCCTTTCAACTTGAGCACGCTGACTCACAGTTTTTATTATATGATCGAGAGTTATCAGCAACTGTAAAAGAAGTTTTGAGTCAATGCAAAGTCAAACCCCAATTAATCGAATTTATAGATAAAGAACATTCCTATGAATCTCTCGATAATTTTGATCTAGATGTAATAGATTATGAGGAATTTTTGGATCGAGGAGATAGTAATTATAAATGGCTTATGCCAGAAAATGAGTGGGATGCAATTTCTGTTGGATACACTTCTGGTACTACCGGTGATCCCAAAGGGGTAGTCTCTCATCATCGTGGGGCTTATTTATTAGCTCAAGGTAATGCAATGGTTGCCTCAATGCCTAAACATTCAGTGTATCTTTGGACACTCCCGATGTTTCATTGTAACGGCTGGTGTTTTCCATGGACTATGTCAGCAATTATTGGAACTCATGTTTGTCTGCGCCAAGTTAGGGCAGAACCAATATGGAATAGCATAAAAAACCATAAAGTTAGCCATTTATGTGGGGCACCCATCGTAATGTCAGTTATTTTATCACAAGACCAAAAAAACAGATTTAATATAACTCATGAGGTTCAATTTTTTACTGCAGCTGCACCACCACCAGAAAATATTCTTAGAGAAATGCAAGAGTCAGGATTTTTAGTAACCCATCTTTATGGTTTGACTGAAACATATGGACCAGCTGTCATCAATGAGTGGCATCAAGAATGGAATTCATTAGACATGAATGCACAAGCATCACTTAAAGCAAGGCAGGGTGTACGATACCTACCTCTGGAACATCTCAAAGTTCTTGACCCAGGTACTATGAAGCAGGTTCCTGCCGATGGCAAAACAATTGGTGAAGTTATGCTTCAAGGAAATATTGTGATGAAGGGTTATTTAAAAAATAAATCTGCAAATCAAAAAGCTTTTGAAGGTGGTTGGTTTCACTCAGGAGATTTAGCAGTGATGCACCCTGACGGTTATCTCCAGCTAAAAGATCGATCAAAAGATATTATAATATCTGGTGGAGAAAACATTTCATCGATTGAAATTGAGGAAGTATTCTTAAAAAATGATTGTGTCAGTGCTGCAGCAGTCATTGCTATTCCTGATCAAAAGTGGGGCGAAGTCCCCTGTGCTTTTATTGAACTAAAGAAAGATCAAAATTGGAATGAGATACATGCAAAACAGTGGTGCGAAGAAAACTTGGCATCATTTAAAGTTCCTAAATATTATTTTTTTGAAAACATTCCTCGAACTTCTACTGGCAAAATTCAAAAATTTGTATTGAGAGAAAAAGGAAAGAGTCTTACTGGAACAAATTGAGGGTGGCTCTCACCACCCCCAAAAAAACTTATAATTTTGAACCCACGATCCCGGCTATTAACCAAATAATCATTATTATAAAAGGGTAGTGTCCTGTGAACATTTCAGCCATTTAAAACCTCCTAGATTCCATGGAATAAGATTAAAGTTTTATAAGTAATATGCAATAATTGCATATATTATTTTTAAAATTGTTGATTTTTCTATTGATAATCAGAGTAAAAATCATTTTTTTATGCAATTTTTAGATACCTATAAGTACCATTGTTATTTTGTAGTCCTTATAATAAGTATATCTAGTTGATGACAGTAGAATCAAAGATAATCAAATATCTCTTAAATGAAAATATTACCCTATCTACAGCGGAGTCTTGTACGGGTGGTTTGTTGGCAGCGAAATTTACATCTAAACCAGGTATATCTAAAATTTATAAGAGCGGATTTATTACATATTCAAATGACTCAAAAATTAAACATCTAAAAATCTCTCCCAATACTCTCAAAAGATATGGTGCTGTCAGTCGCCAAGTCTGTGCTCAGATGTGTTTTCAATTACATAAAATTACAAAAAGCCAACTAACGTTTTCGACAACAGGTGTGGCTGGCCCAGATGGAGGAACTAAATTAAAACCAGTAGGTCTAGTTTTCATAGGGGTATATTTTAAAAAAAAAATTTATGTTGAACAATTAAAGTTTGGTCCAAGACTCTCAAGAGCACAAATTCAAAAGGGTACAGTTAAGGAATGTTTTCAAATGGTAAGCGAGATACTAAATGGGATATAAGCGAAATTATAATAGTTTGCTACCTGATGATTTTGTGTTGAGTGAGGAATTTGAGACAATTATCGAACAGTTAGAAAATACAAAAGATCATTTTTATATTACAGGAAAAGCAGGAAGTGGTAAGTCAACTTTGTTAGCATATTTTCGATCCATCACAAAAAAAAATACTGCTGTTCTTGCTCCTACAGGTGTCGCTGCAATCCGTGTCAAGGGACAAACTATTCATTCATTTTTTGGCTTCCCTCCCAAGGTTATTCAGACAAGGCACATTAAGAAAGTAAGACAAATTGAAGTGCTCCAAAATTTAGAAACTCTCATTATAGATGAAGTATCAATGGTGCGTGCTGATGTCTTTGATGCAATTGATTATAGTCTTCGTGTTCATCGTAAAAAACTTACTCAGCCTTTTGGAGGAGTTCAGTTGGTTGTATTTGGGGACTTATTTCAACTCCCACCAGTCGTCAACATGGATGAGTCTGGTCTTCTACAGCGTATTTACTCGAAAGGTCATTTCTTCTTTCACTCAAATATTTTTCAAGATGCTCAATTTAAAACCCTTGAATTATATAGTATATATCGTCAAAAAGATGATCACTTTATTCATTTACTTAACTCTGTTCGAGATGGTTCTATAACTCACTCACAAATAGATAATATCAATGACTCTTTAATTGATCATATTAAGATGGACGAGGGAAAAATAATACTTACTACTACCAACGCTCGAGCAAGTAGTATTAATCAAAAATACCTAAGTCAGTTGAATGAAGAAGAGTTTTCCTACCGAGGACAGGCGACAGGTCAGTTTTACAAAGAATTATTTCCCACAGATGAAATTTTGAAATTAAAAAAAGGGGCTCAAGTAATTATGATCAAAAATGATCCTGAAAAAAGATGGGTTAATGGATCAATAGGTATTATTCACGATATTGCACAAAAAAAAATCAAAGTAAAAATCGATAACAAAATCTTTGAAGTCAAAAAAGAAAAATGGGATCGCATCCAGTATACTTATGATGATGATCAACAAGAAGTTCAAGAAGAGATAACAGGATCTTTTAAACAGTATCCAATGCGATTAGCTTGGGCAATTACTATTCACAAAAGCCAAGGACAAACCTTTGAAAAAGTAATAATAGACATGAGCCAAGGTTCCTTTGCTCCAGGACAGCTTTATGTTGCATTAAGTCGATGTATAAGTTTAGAGGGTATAGAACTTCTAAGACCTATTAAAAAATCTGATATCATTGTTAACAATCAGTTGATAGGTTTCCAGGATAGATTAATTTAAGATGAGTAAGAAAATTTTATATAGTATTGCAGTCTTTAGCATTATTGGTATTGGTTTATATATTTCCTCAACTTTTGAATACCATGAATACTATGAGGAATGTGAAAAACAAAGTAATACCCAAGGAGGTATCGAGTCCTGTGTTGATTTTAAGATACAAGAAGCAAAAAAATGATTTACCTTAAAGATAGTTACATCAAGAATTTTGAACAGAAAATTGTATTAATTGAGGAAGACAAAATCATCACTCAAGATAGCTCTTTTTATGCCCAAAGCGGCGGGCAACCTGGAGATAAAGGAATATTAGAATTTAATGATCAAAAATTCAACGTTATCAATACAATTAAGCATGAATTAGGTATAGCCCATGTTGTTGATACAGAAATTAGTGATCTTTCGGGGGATATCAAAGGGCATATTGATTGGGATCATCGTTATCGTTTAATGAAGATGCACACCACTATGCATCTTTTGTGTGCAGCATTACCTTATTATGTTACTGGAGGTTCAATTGGTATAGAAAAAAGCCGATTGGATTTTGATTTAGGAGAAGAAACATTTGAATTTGAAATGTTAAACAAAATTATTAATGAATTTATTCAACAATCCCACTCGATTTTGTATCGGTGGATTACAAATGAAGAGCTTGATCAAAAACCTGAATTGGTTAGAACACTTTCTGTCAAACCTCCAAGAACAAATGATAAAATTCGTTTAGTTAAAATTGGAGATATTGACTTACAGCCATGTGGGGGGACTCATGTAGCCAATACTAGTGAGATTGGAGAATTTAAATTTATTAAATATGAGAGTAAAGGAAAAATGAATAAGCGTGTTCAGTTTACTCTTGTATAATGCATAAAGCGTCACTTAAAGATTTTTTACTATTATTTGTATTAGCTGGTATATGGGGCAGCGCCTTCTTTAATATAAAAATCGCCTCAGAAAGTTATACCCCAATGGCTCTTGCTTTTGGTAGAATTTTTTTTGCTGCAATCGTAATGCTTATTTACTGCTGGATTAGAAAAATTTCTATTGAAGCATTTGGAGAAAACTGGCTATGGTATGCAACTATAGGATTTGTAAATTTAGTTCTACCTTTTTTTTTTATTTCATTTGGAATAGTAAAAGTTCAAAGCAATCTAGCTGCTATCTTGATGTCCACAGCCCCTATCGCAGCAACAATATTGGGTCATCTGTTTATTCAAAATGAAAAAATTAATCTTTTAAAATTTCTAGGAATCCTAATTGGCTTTCTAGGGATTGTTTATCTGTTCTCTGATAATATTTTAATTAATCAATCAAATATCTTCTATGCATTCATGGTAATTTTAGGTCCAGTTTGTTACACCATTGGTGGTCTGTTTTCACTTAAGCTAAAACATATAAAAAATGAAGTACTCACCTCTAGTATTCTAATTTGGGCTGTAATTATCTTACTCCCTATTATGTTTATCTTTGAAAATCCAACTGAATTAAGACCCTCTTTCAATGCTACAATTTCTCTTATTTATCTGGGAATTGTTGCTACTGCGATTGCGTGGCTAATGAGATTTTATATTCTTAAAAATAATGGGTTAGTATTTCAATCTCAAGTTGCCTACATCATCCCAATATTTGGCCTAATATTTGGCTATCTCTTTTTAGATGAAAAAATAACTTATAAAATAATAGTGGCATTGATTGCTGTTTTGATAAGTACATATCTAATTGAAAAAAGTAAAAAAGTAAAAGTTACAGATAAACTATCTTGATGTTATTTACTTATAATATACTGTACGCAATCTAATTATGTCAGCAGATATTCTTATTAAAATTGAGAATTTAAAAAAATCATTTCAGGGAGGCCTAGAGGCTCTCAAGGGAGTTAATTTAGAAATTCAAAGAGGTGAAATTTTAGCACTCTTGGGCCCCAATGGTGCTGGAAAAACTACACTCATTAATGCGATATGCGGAATAGTCTTGCCAACCTCGGGTAGCATTACAGTTGACGGTTACGATGTAGTAAAAGATTATAGAAGAACAAGGTCTATGATTGGACTTGTGCCCCAAGAACTTCATTTAGAGGCTTTTGAAAAAGTTTTTCAAAACGTATCTTACACCAGAGGCCTTTATGGTAAGAAAAAAGATCCAGCTTTTATTGAAAAAATTTTAAGAGATCTCAGCCTTTGGGATAAAAAAGATAGTAAACTTCGAGAGCTTTCCGGGGGTATGAAGAAAAGAGCTTTGATCGCGAAAGCCCTAAGTCATGAACCAAAAATATTATTTTTAGATGAACCCACTGCAGGTGTTGATATTAATTTGCGAAGAGACATGTGGAGAGCAGTTAGAGAATTAAAAGAAAAGGGCGTAACAATAATCCTTACAACACATTACATCGAAGAGGCAGAGGCAATTTCTGATAGAGTTTCTGTGATAAATAATGGTGAAATTATAATTACAGATAATAAAAATGATTTAATGCAGAAAATGGGCCAAAAGAATTTAACCATAGAATTCCAAGAGCCTTTTAATGAAATCCCTTCTTCTCTTGGAACGTACAATCTTAAAATGAATAATAACATTTCATTAACTTATACTTATGACTCACAGGGGTCTTCAACAGGTATTACCGCACTGCTCCAAGATATAAAATCAGCTGGCCTTAAACTAAAAGATTTAAACTCCTCTCAGACATCTTTAGAGACAATATTTGAAAAATTATTGGAGGAAAGCGCATGAATTGGACAGGTATCATATCAATTTACTTGCACGAAATGGACCGTATGAGAAGGACAACAGTTCAAAGTATATTTTCTCCTGTTATCTCCTCCTCTTTATATTTTGTTGTATTTGGTGCAGCAATTGGTAGCCGAATACCTGTAATTGAGGATATCTCATATGGATCTTTTATAGTTCCGGGAATGATAATGTTAGCCCTACTTACTCAGAGTGTTTCAAACGCTTCGTCAGGAATTTTCTTTCCTAAATTTTTAGGAACTATTAATGAAATTTATGCCGCACCTTTATCAACTACAGAAATCGTTATTGGTTTTGTCGGGGCAGCTACCACTAAATCTATAATACTGGGGAGCTTAATTTTGGCAACAGGTTTATTTTTTGTAGATATCTATATTATGCATC
>CABXST010000005.1 GCA_902514885.1 uncultured Alphaproteobacteria bacterium
TCTATTATACCAGAGGCATAATAAAAACTTTTAGGTAACTCATTATTTAATTTAGAGCTTTCAGGAATTTTATCTAATTGAGTTTGTAGAGCCGCCTTGGCAAGAAAGGTTGTACCTGTGCCTATGTATAAAAAAAGTAAAATCATTGAAATAATTGTGTAACTATCATTACTCAGTCCAAAAGCTAAAACAAATCCAGAATAGATAGTAAAATCAAAGACAATATCTAGGTAACCTCCCAAAGGTGTAGGAATACTCAGTCTAGCCATTGTTCCATCTAAGCCATCACACAATCTATTTAGCATTAAGAGTATTAGAGCACTAAGGTAGAATTGAAAAAAAACCAAAATGCACATAAATAGTCCAAATATGAAACCTAATATTGTCATATGATTGGGTTTTATTAATTTTAAAAAAATTTTTGCTATAACAACAAGTGGTTTTTGAGTGAATTTTTGAATTTGGCGATCAAACATCTGTGTTATTGTGAGATAAGTATAATGTTACTATAATTTCATGGTTCAAGATATCCCCCTAACTATTGCTTTTTTAGCTGGTATTTTAAGTTTTCTATCTCCTTGTGTCTTACCTATTGTTCCAGGATTTATATCATATATTGTTGGTAAATCTTTTGCTGATTTGGAAAATTCATCACGAGTAAATACCCTTAAGTTATTTCCATATGTCTTATTATTCACATTAGGTTTTTCCTTTGTATTTATAATAATGGGAGCGTCGATCGATTTTTTAAGTGATATTTTTTTTGATTTTAAAAGGCAGTTAAATTTTATATCAGGAATATTAATTATTACTTTAGGACTTTACTTTATTGGAATTATTAAAATTCCTTTCTTAGATTTTGAACGTAAATTTAAGTTACAAGGTTTTCAAAACAACCATTTTTTTCCTTTTTTAATAGGAGTTGCATTCGCTTTTGGTTGGAGCCCGTGCATAGGGCCAATTTTAGGATCTGTATTGGCTGTTGCTATTAAAGATAGTGTAAATGGAGTTATATTATTGTCCTTTTATTCAATGGGTTTAGCAGTCCCTTTTATAATGGTTGGTCTTATGATGAGTAAACTATTAATCATGACAAGTTTTTTAAATAGATACATCCGTTATTTTCAATTTATAACTGGTATAATTCTCCTTATCACGGGTGTATTAATTTTTAATGGATCAATTCAATCTTTGGGTTTTCAACTTAATTCAATTTTACCTTCTTTAGAAATGCTTTTAATTTAGTGAACTTATCAAAAAAATTATTAATTTTTTTTTTATTAACAGTAATTGTAATTTTATGGACTATATATTTTTTAAATAAAGATTTTTTTCAACTTCAAACCTTTTTTTCTAATTTAGAGATCATACAAAACTTTATTTTACAGAATTTTTTTATATCAATACTTATATTTATTATATCGTACAGTTTTTTAATTATGTGTAATTTCCCTTTTGCATCATTGCTATCTATGATTAATGGTTTTCTATTTGGAACATGGATAGGTGGTATTATATCTATAGTTGGTGGTACGATAGGTGCTTTTAGTATTTTTTTAATTTCTAAATTCTTTTTTTTAGATTTTATAAAAAGAAAATTCTTAAATAAATATTCATATATAGAAAATTACTTTAACAAAAATGATTTAGAGTTAATGATATTAATTCGTATTATCCCTTTAGTTCCTTTTTTTATACAAAATTTAATTTTAGCAGGTCTTGGAGCTAAGAATAAAAAATTCTTTTTTACTACTTTAATTGGGCTAGCACCATGGTCTTTTATTTTTGGAAGCATAGGACAAGGATTAGAGGATATTTTTATCAATAAAACTCAACTGACTTTTTCTCTTATAACTCAACCAGAGTATATGGTCCCATTATCAATAATAGTGGTATTGATAATATTTATTTTAATTTTTAAAAAAAAATTTAAGGAATAGACTTAATCTTATTTATTGATTTATTTAAAAATAAATAGCTCAATGAATAAAGAATAAAATAAATTATAAATTTTAAGAAATTATCATCCAAATTATAGTTAACTGAAAAGTATGTTAATACAAAAGGTATAATACAAAAGGGCAACATAATTATACTTGCTATATTATTTCTTGTTTTCAAATTTCCTTGTAGTTTTTTAAAAACTAGGTGATGTAAATGATTTACGTCTGGACTAAGAGGTGAATATTTTAGGTATAATTTCCTGAATATTGAAAAAAGCATCTCAGTAATTGGATAAGATAATATAACCATCGCCAATAAAGTAGGTAATTGACTATGCCTTTCAAATAAATAAATGATTAACGCACCTGCAAAAAGTGCATAAACATATGACCCACTATCTCCTAAAAATATCTTTCCAAAAGGAAAATTTAAAAGAAAAATAAAAATAGCAATTACAATTATAAGTGTTGATAGCTTAACAATAAAATCATCATTATAAGAATATCCTATATAAAGAATACTAGACATTATAGATATAAAATTAAATGAACTTAACCCATTAAGACCATCTATAAAATTAAAACCATTCATTAAGAGCATTAAGCTGAGAATAAATAATAATATTTTAATTATCTGATAATCTTTTATTAATAGAAGTATTGAAATATTTATGTCAGGAAGTTTAGAAAAAAATACAAATACAAATGACCCTACAAATAAAATTGATAATCGAAAATAAGGACTCAAAGATTGTTTAAGATCCTCATAGAATGAAAATAAGAAGATTATCAAACTACCAATTAACAAAGGTAATATTAATGATAAATAACTTATTTTTATAAATATAAAAGTAACAAAAAAAGACGATAAAAATAATAGTCCCCCAACTCTAGGAATCTCTCCTTCATGAATTTTTTGTTTTGCAAAATAATTGGCTTTAATACCTTTATTGCCTAAAAATTTTACTAAAAAATATAGAGTTATTTGAACAATAAAAGATATTAGTACAAAAAAAAGTAATTCATCATGGTTAATCATTTTAAAATTTTAATTAAATTTATTCATCAACATATATAATCTTTTTTGATTTATTTACAAATTTACCAATTAAGATTGGTTTATTATCTAATTTATTTGAAAAAAAATTTTCAAATTTTTCTTTATTGTTCTTTTCAATAGCCATTAGTATTGGACCATTTGTTTGTGGATCGTAAAGTATATTTTTCAGAGGATGGTTTTCTGAAATTTCGATGAATTCATTTGTAGATTTATAATTATTTTCAAACCCTGTGCTTTGAAATATCTTTAATAGGTCGAGATTAGAATTTATCAAAATATTTTTATTTATTATTAATTCACTCGACAAATCAGATGAAGAGCATATGTCAATAAGATGAGATGATAATCCATAACCACTGATATCAGTCATAGTTTGACATCCAGAACTTCTTGCAGAATTTACAGCAAATAGATTTCCCATCTTAAGATTTTTGATTATCTTTTCAAAATCATTACTTGAAAGCATTTCAGAGTTTTTAAAGTATGCAGCTAGCAAGTAACCAGTTCCAAGGGGCTTAGACAAATATATAAGATCACCCTCTCTGGCAGAATTTTTTGCAGCAATACTCTCTATTTCACCATTCAAAGTGAGAGTTATACCTGACTCTCTAGATTGATAGCTATGGCCAGATGAAATAAGACATTTATCTTTGTCCGCTTCAGATCTAATTCCTTCCATAAAATATTCTAAATAAAACTTTTCAATAAAATTTTCAGAGAAGGGAACACCTATTGAAACACTAAGTGATTTAACAATTCCACCTGCTGATAAGATATCGTTTTGGGAGTGTAAATAACTAATTTTTCCAAAATCAAAAGGATTAAGAGATGAAAAAAGTTTTATGTGATCTATAGTTTGCAATATCTTGGATGAATTATTATTAATAATAGCAGAGTCTGTTAAATCAACATTATCATTAATTTTTCTTATATAGTCAACTAAGGTGCCTTTTGAAACTTTAGAGCCACAACCTTGACAATACATTTTAATATCCTTTGAATTTTCTAACTCAAAATTTTTTTTAGTCATGTTTTGATTTTCAGCAAATTTAAATTTATTAATAAAATTTTTGTCAATCCATACTTTAAGTTTCCAACACCATCGGGCATGAAAAGATAAGAAAAAATAATTTAATAATGCATAGTTTTCATACGTACCAATCAAGTATAGCCAGTTTCTTTGCGGCCTAAATTTAATTAGCTTCTTACCAGTCAATTTAAGAAAAATATTTTCTTTTAATATTTCGCCTTGGCGTACAGCCATCACTCCTGATTTTGCTCTGGTATTATTTTCAATGCTGCATGCATCTCCTGTAACAAAAATATTTTTTTTATTAATAGATAAAAGATTATAATCTACAGTGATAAATCCATTTTCATCTTTACCTAGATCACTATCTAACAACCACATTTCAATATTTGCACCTGTAGAAAGTAAACTTAAATTACAATTTATCTTTTTACCGTTGTTTAAAGTTAAATTTGTTTCTGATATCGAAACAACTTCTCCTGAATATTCTTTAATATTCAAATTTTTAGCTATTGCTCTTAGTTTATTTTTTGTTTTTTGATTTAAATTTTTTTCCCCTAATATTTTTTTTCCTAAAATTGTGATCTCTAAAGGTTCCTCATATCTTTTTACAAGACTAAAGGCTAATTCATAAGATGCTACTCCTCCTCCAATAATAACAATCTTATTTTTTTTATTTTTTATAATTTGATCAATTTTTTTTAGGTTTTTGACTAGCGAACTTATTGGCTTCACAAAAAAATATTTTGATGAATTTTCTATATTAATTTTTTTTGAATTCGAAATTGAACCGGTGTTAATTGATAGTAAATCATAATTAATTGAGTGAAAATTCTGTAATTCTAGTTTTTGATTTTTAGTTTCTATCTTAATTACCTTATCCTTAATAAAAGTGGCTCCGGCATTAAAACACAATCTTTGAAGATCTATACTTATTTCCTTTTTACTAAAATCCTTATGAATATATCCAGGAGTCATGCCCGAATAAGTAGCCTCATAACGCTCACTAATTAGAACTGTATGAAGCCCTTTAATTCTATTCATACATAACTTTTTAAGAACTTGCACATTTGCATGGCCTCCACCTATCAATACTAATTGTTTAGTGAAATTATTTTCAATCAATTGTCATATCCGATCTTAAGAAAGCCTATAAATTAACATAAATATAATAGATATTTTATAATCCGAGCACTTTTGCATATAGGGATAATCATTTAATTAAGGGTAAATTTCAATATTTTTCATTGTTTTTAGAAATTTCAGCTTGAAACTAGAAATATATTTACCATTTACTAATTAGAATTAGCACTCTATAAAAGTGAGTGCTAAAAACTAAATTTTAGATATAGAGGTAAAAATATGAATTTAAAACCCTTACACGATAGAGTCTTGGTCGAAAGAGTTGAACAAGAAGATCGTACAAAAGGCGGTATCATTATTCCTGATACTGCTCAAGAAAAGCCTATGGAAGGAAAAGTAATATCTGTGGGTGGTGGAGCTAGAAACGAAAACGGACAAGTAGTCGCCTTAGACGTCAAAAAAGGTGATCGAATTTTGTTTGGTAAGTGGTCTGGTACAGAAGTTAAAATTGATGGTAAAGAGCTTCTAATTATGAAGGAGTCAGACATCATGGGAATTATCGAGAAGTAATTGAAAGGAATTTATAAATGTCAGCAAAATTAATTCAATTTGGTACAGACGCTAGAGCAAAAATGCTTAAAGGCATAAATATACTAGCTGATGCAGTCAAAGTAACATTGGGACCTAAAGGTAGAAATGTTGTAATTGACAAATCTTTTGGCTCACCAAGAACAACAAAAGATGGTGTTACAGTTGCAAAAGAAATAGAACTAGCCGATAAATTTGAAAATATGGGCGCTCAAATGATTAAAGAAGTAGCTAATAAAACAAACGACTCTGCTGGTGATGGAACGACAACATCAACTGTGTTATGTCAAGCCTTAGCTACCGAAGGAATGAAAGCAGTAGCTGCTGGACTAAACCCAATGGATTTAAAAAGAGGAATGGAAACTGCCACAGATGCAATTATTTCTGAGCTTCAAAAAAACTCTAAAATTGTAAAGTCAGATAAAGAAGTACAGCAAGTTGGAACTATCGCTTCAAATGGTGATGGTGAAGTAGGAGGAATGATATCTGAGGCAATGCAAAAAGTAGGCAAAGAGGGCGTCATTACAGTCGAAGAGGCCAAAAGTTTAGATACAGAATTAGACGTTGTAGAGGGTATGATGTTTGATAGAGGCTATTTAAGCCCATATTTTGTAACTAATGCAGACAAAATGAAAGCAGAAATGGAAGATTGCTTAATTCTTTTACACGAAAAAAAGCTAGCTAGTCTTCAACCAATGTTACCATTATTAGAGTCAGTAGTTCAGTCAACAAAGCCATTACTTATTATATCGGAAGATGTTGAGGGCGAAGCCCTTGCAACTTTAGTTGTCAATAAACTTAGAGGTGGGTTAAAAATTGCTGCTGTTAAAGCTCCAGGTTTTGGTGACAGAAGAAAAGCAATGTTAGAAGACATAGCTATATTGACAGGTGGTCAAGTTATTAGTGAAGATTTAGGTATTAAACTAGAGACAGTAACTATGGATATGTTAGGCAAAGCTAAAAGAGTTGTTGTAGACAAAGAAAACTCAACAATTGTTGGAGGAGCTGGTAAGAAAAAAGATATTGAGGCTAGATGTGATCAAATCAGAAAACAAATTGATGAAACAACTTCCGATTATGATAAAGAAAAGCTACAAGAGAGACTGGCAAAGCTTGCTGGTGGTGTAGCTGTTATTAAAGTTGGTGGTGCTTCTGAGGTTGAAGTTAAAGAAAAGAAAGACCGAGTTGAAGATGCTATGCATGCAACTAGAGCAGCTGTAGAAGAAGGAATATTACCTGGTGGTGGTACAGCTCTTCTATATGCTACAAGTGTCCTCAAAAATTTGAAAGTCGGTAATGATGATCAAAGATATGGTGTGGACATTGTCAGAAAAGCTCTTTCAGCTCCATTAAAACAAATAGCTCAGAACTCCGGATTTGATGGCGCTGTTATAGCAGGAAAAATTCTTGAGAGTAAAGACAACTCTCATGGTTTTGACGCACAATCTGGAAAATTCTGTGACTTAGTTAAAGCTGGAATTGTTGATCCTACCAAAGTTGTAAGAACAGCTTTGATAGATGCTGTTTCAGTTGCTGCTTTATTAACTACTACAGAAGCTATGATTACAGACAAACCAGAGGATAAATCATCTGCGCCAGCCATGCCTGATATGGGCGGAATGGGTGGAATGGGCGGTGGTATGCCTGGTATGATGTAATTTTACTGAAACTATTATATCTTAAAAGCGTTGGTGTAAACAACCAGCGCTTTTTTTTTGACCATTTCCAAAAACACTTTATTAATAATTAATATTAAATAAATATTAAATTATAACTTTGCACCTAAAATCTCACTTAACATATTTTTCAATTTTTTTCTGTTTAATTCCAATTACTTTGATGACTGGTAGGGGGGCTATTCCAGATATACTTCTCACTTCAATATCTCTATATTATATTTTCATATTATTTAGAGACAGAAACTTTTCATACTTAACCAACTACTTTTCTCTGTTTTTTATATTTTTTTGTATCTACGGCATAGCGCGTTCACTATTTTCTGATTTTATATGGTACTCACTAAGCGAAGAGGGTGCAATGTTTTATATTCGTTATTTATTTTTTATTCTTGGTAGCACTTTCTTGATACACCAAAACCCAAAATTATTAAAATTATTTTTTTATTCATTAATTTTTTCTATCTGTTTTTTATTTGTAGATAGTTTCATACAGTTACTTTTAGAAAAAAATATTTTTTTTATTAAAGCATATTCAGAGGAAAGAATTTCAAGTGTGATGGGAGATGAGGCCATTTTGGGGAGATACTTAGCCCCTATAAGTGCAATAACACTTACTTTGTATATATATAAATTTCAAATTAGAGTTTTTTATATTTTTTTTATAATTATTATTAGTTTATTAGTTATTGTGATATCAGGTGATAGAGCTCCATTTCTTAGATATGTTTTATTTTTAATAGGCTTAATATTAATTATACCGAAAGATAAAAAAAAATATTTTTTTAGCCTTACAGTAATTTTTTCAATAGCATTCACATTTATCATATCAATTCCACAAGTAAAATTTAGAATAATTAGTGATACTTATGATCAAATAACACAAACAACTCCAAAATTTATGCCTTACTCGAAACACTATGAAGAACACTTTCTTAGCGCCTATAAAATGGGAATGGATAATTTTATTTTTGGTCAAGGACCAAATACATTTGAAAAAAAATGTGGTTATGAAAAATTTATTGTTACCTTTAGGTCATGTACTCAACACCCGCATAATTTTTATTGGCAATTATTTGCTGAAAATGGTGTTATAGGTTTATCATTTATCTTGATATTTTATTTATATGTTATGTTTAGGTTTTTTAATCTAATTATATTTTCCTCAAAGGAAATTAAAAAAGAAAAAAGTTATTTCTTTAAATGCTCGACAGCACTTATGATTTTATGTTTTCTATTTCCAATTATTCCAAATATGAGTTTTTATAACAATTGGAATAATATATTTCTGTATATAATGATAAGTATGTTATTATTTGCTTGGAAATTTTTCAAATACAAATGAAAAAAAAATTTTTTAATATATTTATATTTTATTATCAAAGATTAATCTAAATTAATGAATTTTTTAGATAACTTAAAATTATATTTTTATTCATTTTCAGATAACTTTTTACTTGGCCTCTCTTTATTCAATTTTTTGATAATAATTTTAATACTAATATTCTCCGTTATTGTCAGAAGTTTGTTTGCTAAAATTATTGTCAATAAAATTAAATCTTTTGTATTAAAGACTGGCAATAAAATAGATGATCAATTATTTAATTCGTTAAATTCACCACTAAAACTACTTCCAATTATTTTTGCTTTTTTGCTAATTGGAATTTATGTTGAATTTGATACTCAGTTCGGATTATACCTTGAGAAGATTACAAGTACATTATTCACTATTTTTATTTTTTGGTTTATTCATCAATTATTAGATTTAATATTAAACACATCAAAAAAATTTGATAAGTTATTTTCTAAAGCCTTAACTGTTTGGGTCTCTAGATCTCTAAAGTATTTAATATTAATTCTTGGAGCTGTTGCTGTATTAGAAACTTGGGGCATTAAGATTGGACCTGTCATTGCAGGATTAGGTTTATTTGGGGTCGCAGTGGCTCTTGGAGCACAAGACTTATTTAAAAATTTAATTTCTGGCATTTTGATAATAACCGAGAACAGATTTAATATTAATGACGTAATTGAAGTCCCCGATGTTGCACTTGGTTCAGTAGAGCATATAGGATTTCGCTCAACATTAATTAGAAAATTTGACTCGACTCCAATTTCTGTTCCAAATTATGTATTTTCAGACTCTTCTGTTATTAATTATTCTAACAGACCCCATCGAAGAATAAGGTGGATTGTTGGACTTACTTATGAAGCTAAAGTAAATCAATTAAAAAGTATATGTACAGAAATTGAGGGTTTTATTAGAAAAAATGATGATTTTATAGTTAACGAAAATTATAACGTATTTGTAAGAGTAGAAAAATTTAACGACAGTAGCATAGATATATTAGTACAAACATTTACAAAAACAAATGATTGGTCAAAGTATCTTAGGGCAAAAGAAAACTTACTTTTTGAAATAAAAACTATAGTTGAAAAACATAATAGTTCTTTTGCATTCCCTTCACAGTCAATCTATATAGAAAAAAACTAAATTTTTTATGAGTAATTCCAACTTTAATAGTATTGTTACTGGGTCTGCTGGATTTATTGGTTTTCATTTATGCCAAAGACTTTTAAATGAAGGCTTCAATGTTATAGGAATAGACTCACTTTCTGATTACTATGATGTAAAACTAAAAATTGACCGTAATAGTATCTTAAAAAAAAATATCAAATATAAATTTTATAATTTTGATATAACAGACCATAGTAAGTTAAAGAAAATCTTTTTAAATCATTCTCCAAAATACGTATTTCATCTTGCCGCTCAAGCTGGTGTTAGGTACTCATTAAAACATCCACGTTCTTATATTGACTCTAATATTATTGGCTCTTTCAATATCTTAGAGTTATGTAAAGAGACGGATATTAAACATTTGATTATGGCCTCTACATCATCAGTATATGGCATGAATGATTCTACTCCGTTTTCAGAGAGTGATAAAGCTGACACACAATTGACAACATACTCTGCATCAAAAAAGGCAATGGAGTCTTTAAGTCATTCATATTCGTATTTATGGAAAATACCCATTACAATTTTAAGATTTTTCACTGTTTATGGTCCATGGGGAAGACCAGACCTTGCTCTATTTAAATTTGTTAAAGCTATTAAGGATGATAGTCCCATAGAAATTTATAATAAAGGAAAGATGAGCAGAGATTTTACTTATATAGATGATTTAGTTGAGTCTATATACAGACTAATACCTTTTGAACCAAACATCTCTGCAAAAAACCATGTTCCGTACCAGTTACTAAATATCGGCAACTCTAAGAGAGTAAATTTAATGGATTTCATATCTGCAATTGAAAACAACCTTGGCATTACTGCAAAAAAAAAATTTCTTGAAATGCAAATTGGCGATGTGAGAGAAACTTGGGCAGACTGCAAGAAATTAGAAGAAATAATTAATTTTAAACCTAATACTGAAGTCACTGATGGAATTAAAAAATTTATAGAGTGGTACAACAATTATTACGAAAATTTTGATAATACAAATGCTAAGTAAATCTAAATTTTGTGTTATTGGATTGGGTTATGTAGGATTGCCAATAGCTGTTGCTCTTGCCAAAAAAAATAATGTAATTGGTTTTGATTTAAATAAAACTAGAGTTAATGAATTAAATAGAGGTTATGATAGGACAAATGAAATTTCTAATAAGATACTTAGTAAAATATCAAATTTATTTTTTACAAATGATGATAAGTATTTAAATATTCCCGAAACATACATAATTACTGTACCCACACCTATAAATGCAAATAAATTACCTAATTTAAATTTTATAAAAAATGCTTGTAAAATAGTTGGAAAATTTTTATCAAAAGGAAATATTGTTATATTTGAGTCTACTGTTTATCCTGGTTGTACTAGAGAGGTCTGTATACCTATACTAGAGAAGAATTCTAATTTAAAATTTAATAAAGATTTTTTTGTGGGTTATAGCCCAGAGAGAATTAATCCGGGAGATAATAAACATACTTTGAAAAATATTTCTAAAATTATTTCTGGATCTAACTTGTATGCTATAAAAAAAATAAATAATATTTATAAAAAAATTATTAATGCAGATATCTATATTGCTCCATCAATTGAGGTAGCCGAAGCTGCAAAAGTAATTGAAAACGTCCAAAGGGATATCAATATAGCTCTGATGAATGAGCTTTCAATGATTTTTGAAAAGATGAACTTGGATACTAAGGAAGTTATAAATGCTGCAAAAACTAAATGGAATTTTGCAGAGTATTATCCTGGGTTAGTAGGAGGACACTGCATAGGTGTTGATCCCTACTATCTTACTTTTAAATCAAGAAAATTAGGATTAGATCCAAAAATTATACTTGCGGGAAGAGATATTAATGAAAGTATGGTCAAATTCGTCATAAAGAAAATCAAACTCTCTCTTAAAAAAGAGTCCATATTAATTAATCGCTCTAGAATAGGAATATTTGGCTGCACCTTTAAAGAAAATGTTCCTGATATTAGAAATTCAAAAGTTTTTGACTTAATAAAAAATTTAAAAAATTTAGGATCAGATATTCTAGTTTATGACCCTTTTGCAGATAAAGACTTAGTTTATGAAGAAATTAATATCAAACTTTGTTCAATGAATTCTATGAAAAATAAGCTTGACGTGTTAATCATTGCTGTACCTCATTCAATTTTTATTAAAACAAATATACTTAAATATAATAAACTTTTTAAAGGACCAAGAATTGTTTTTGATATTAGAGGTGTGTTGAAACCAGAACTAGCGAGGAAATATAATTATCAATTGTCACGATTATAAAAATTTATACCTATAGCCTAATTGTAAAAATGAATAATATTATAAAATCATCAATAAAATATTGGTCAGTATTCTATAATATATTGGGCTATAAACTATATTTAGTATTTATTTGTTTAGCCATATCTACATTTTTGGAAGGTATTGGTTTTATTTTAATAATCCCAATAATTATAAAGGTATTTGGTCAAAATGATTTTGATCTAAACACATATATTCCAGCTCAGATACCACTAAATAATGAAATAGTAAATTTCCTTAATAGTCTAGATATATTAAAATTTGTTTTATTAATTGTCTTTATTTTTTTATGTAAATCTTTTTTTTATTTTTTATCAATTTACATAAGAGTAAGTGTAAGAGCTAAATTATTTACAAATTTGAAAATTAAAATATTTAATTCAGTTTCAAATCTAGATTTCCAATATTGGGCTGGTAAATCATATGGCTATTACACAAATTTAATTAATGAGCAAGTTGAATTTAGCACAAAAGCATTCCAGAATTATGTTTTGTTTACTGGTGGTCTGATATCTTCCTTCATATTAATATTGTTTATAATCACCTTGTCACCAATATTTGGTATAAGTATGCTAGTTTTAGGCCTTATAGGTTTTTTATTTTTTCAATTTTTATCCAGAAAAACACTTAGTCTCTCAATTAATAGAGCTAAAAGGGGTGCAAATCTTGGATCCTTTCTTACAGAAATTTTCTCAGGTTTAGGATATTTGCAATCAACTGATAAAATAAATAAAACCGGAAATGATGTTTATAATCGAGTTACAAGACTAGCTAAAATTAACAGAATGATAGGCGTCATCAATGGATTGATAACCTCTTTTCGTGAACCTTTAGTAATCATTATTTTATTTGGACTTATATTTTCAAATTACTTTATCTCAGGAGAATTTGATCAAATAATATTAGGCATGATGCTAATTGCATATAGGGCTACTAATTCACTTATTATTGTTCAAAATAGACTTCAATCTTTCTCAGCCACAGTAGGGTCATTAGATGTCATATTAGATGAAGTTAGTCATTTTGATGCTAAATCTATAAAAAAAAATCAGCCTTATAAAAAAATTAATAATTGGCCTAGTGATAATAATCAAGCTCTTTATGAATTTAATAATGTTTGGCTTTCACTAAAAAATAATGATGATTATCTTTTAAAAAATATAAATTTTTCTATATTTCCAAATAAACATACTGTAATCATTGGAAAATCTGGTGTTGGTAAATCCACTATTGTTAATTTACTTTTGGGTTTATATATACCATCAAAAGGTACGCTTACATTTGAGGGAAATAATTTAAATCATTTAGATATATCTAACTATAGAAACTTGATAGGATATGTATCTCAAAAACCATTTTTATTAGATAGCACTATTAAAAATAACCTTACCTTTGGTTTACAAGAAAAAAATATAGAAATAACTGATGAACAAATATGGAAGGTTTTAAGAATTGTTGACATGTACGATTTATGTAAAAACTTAGATAAAGGTCTTGATACTGAAATTGGGTATGATGGAACATTGTTTTCCGGTGGTGAAAAACATCGGCTTGCATTAGCTAGAGAAATTTTAAAAAAACCTAAAATACTAATACTTGATGAAATTAGTTCATCATTAAATATAGCAATTGAAAATAAAATAATAGATCACTTAAATATTATGAAAAAAAATAATACCTCAATAGTAAGTATTTCTCATTCTCAAAATTTTATTAGTAAGGCAGATAGTGCTATTTTATTAAATAACTCATCAGTTTTTGCTTGGGGGGATAGAAGAAATGTAATAAATTCTTCAAAAAATATAATTGATGATTTATTTATGTAATAATGAAAAAGATTTTTTTTAATAACTAATGAAAGTATTAATTTTAGGGTGTGGTTCAATTGGTAATCATTTGGCAAATGCTTCACGTAGAATGGACTGGGAAGTTTCTATGTGTGATGTTGATCCTAATGCTATAAAACGAACAAAAGATTTAATTTATCCATCAAGATATGGTGGGTGGGATGATAAAATTAAATTTATAGAATTTCCAACAAGTGAGATATCAAAATTTGATATGGTTATTGTGGGTACCCCACCAGATACACATATAGATTTAGCATTACAAGCCTTAAAAATTAAACCCAAATGTATTTTAATCGAGAAACCTCTATGTGGTTTAGACTTTTCAAATATCGATCAATTAATAAACTTAGCTGATGAAGAAAATGTTAAACTTTTTATCGGATATGACCACTCTTTAAGTAAAGCTATTGCAGAGTTAAAAAGACTATTAGACAATAATAACTTTGGAAAAGTTGAAACAATTGATGTTGACTTCAGGGAAGAGTGGAGTGGTATTTTTGCTGCACATCCATGGCTGGATGGACCTTCGGATAGTTATCTCGGTTACTCAAAAAGAGGCGGTGGAGCCGCAGGAGAACATTCTCATGGAATACATTTATGGCAATATCTTTCAAAAATCTCTGGTCAAGGAACAGTCACCTCTGTTAATTGCACAATGAAAAAATTCAAAGATTCATATGTCGATTATGATAAGCTCTCTATTATGAACTTTAAGACCGACAAAGGATTATTAGGAAAGTGTGTTCAAGATGTAATAACTAAACCATCAAAAAAATCTGCTAGAGTCCAATTTGATAAAGGTTTTTTGAAGGTTAGTTTTGCACCAAAACTAGATATTATTTCCTACTCCATTGAAAACTCTAATGATATTAAAGAATTAAGATTTGAAAAAGACAGACCCTCTGACTTTATTTTAGAGTTGACTCATATTGACAAATGTATCAAAGGAGATTTTGATGTTGAAAATTCTCCAATTTCGATTAATCATGGTTTAGACGTTATGAAAATTATTAAAACTGCTCACATATCTAATGAATCAAATTCAATAGAATTTATCAAACCTATTTCAGATTTAATTTAGATGAGTAGCTCAATTTTTGATGATTTAGTAATACTTGATATGGCAAATAACCATCAAGGAGATTTAACACATGGTTTAAAAATTATTCAGGATCACAGTAAAATTATAAAAAAAAATAATGTTAAAGCTGCACTAAAATTCCAATTTAGAGATTTACCTGATTTTGTTCATTCATCTGCACGTAATAGCAAATCTAACAAACATATAAATCGTTTTTTATCCACTCAAATTTCGTGGGAGAATTTTTTATTAATGCAACAAGAGTGCGTAAAATCTGGCTTACTTACAATATGCACACCATTTGATGAACCTTCAGTAGACAGAATAGTAGAAATGAAATTTGATTATATTAAAGTTGCAAGTTGTTCTGCTGGTGATTGGCCATTATTAGAGAAAATAGCTTTATCGGAATTACCAATCGTAATATCTACAGGTGGTTTAAGCCAGTCCGAAGTCGATGCTTTAGTAAGTTTTTTCTCTCATAAGGGTTGTTTATTTTCATTAATGCATTGTGTATCAATTTATCCAACGCCTGATCAAGAGTGTAACATATCTAATATATCAAAATTTTCTGAGAGATATCCTGCTCTAAACATAGGTTGGTCTACCCATGAATCGCCTCAAGATGAAATACATGTTGGCTTAGCCTTAGCTTCAGGAGCAACAATGTTTGAAAGACATGTTGGTATACCATTTAAAAATCAGCCCCTGAACGCATACTCCTCAACGCCCGATCAAATTGATAAATGGCTGCAATCATTGAAAAGATCAAAAGTTTTATTAGGAAGCAAAGACAGAAAATATGCAAGTAAGGAGGAGATAATAGCTATAAATGATTTAAAAAGAGGTGTTTACGCCATAAAAGATATAAATAAAAATGATTTATTAAATGATCAGAATGTAAAATATTTTTTTCCATGTATTGAAGGACAATTAAGTGCCGGAGAATTTTTAAGTAATTCAAAATGTAAAATTTCTATCAAATCAGGCAATCCAATTATGATTGATTCAATTGATGTTAAAATAGATAAGGCAAAAGAACTTGAACTAAAGTTAAAGCATGCGATTCATGAAGTTAAAGCAATGTTAGCTGAGTCTAAAATTACTTTAGGAAGTCTTTTTCAAACAGAATATAGTCATCATTACGGTATAGATAATTTTAGAGAAATAGGGGCAGTATTAATTACTGTGGTTAACAGAAGTTATGCAAAGAAAATATTAATTCAATTACCAAATCAAAAACATCCACTTCACCTTCATAGATTAAAAGAAGAGACATTTATAGTTCTGAGTGGATCAATAGATTTTTGGTTAGAAGGTAAACATTATAATTTACAACCTGGTGAGCAATTAACCGTACCGCCAGGAACATGGCACGAATTTTATTCAGAGGAAGGCTGTATTGTTGAAGAAATCTCATCAACAGCCCATAAAGGGGATAGCGTATATAAAGATGATCAAATAAATAGCTTGTCATCTAATCAAAGAAAAACCAAGGTAGACAATTGGGGAAGATTTCAGATTATTGAGCAGCTCAAAAACAATCTGAATATTCCAATCGTTTAAAAATTTTTAAAAATAATGATTAGCAGTTGTTGTTTTGACTTTGATGGAACATTAATAGACTCCAATAATATAAAAAAAAACTTTTTTAGAAATCTTGCATTATCACATAACACCTCATGTGATATAGAAAAAATTATTTCAAAAAATAATTATACAAGATATGATATTTTTTTTGAAATATTTAAATATACAAGCTCACATATAAAATTAGATGATGATTATATGAATAAATTAAGTGTTCAATTAGATCAAGCTGTATTAAATGCTCCACTTTTAAAAGGCGTTTTGAAACTTTTAACATCTTTAAAAACTATGGGTATAAAGTTATTTTTAGTATCTGCTACACCAAAAGATAGTCTAATAAATATACTTAAGAAAAAAAAAATATACACTTTCTTTGATAAAGTTTTTGGTTATCCCGAAAATAAAATCTTTGCTTTACAATATATAAAAAGTATCAATGATAAAAACATTTTAATGATTGGTGACGGTTTGGACGATAGAGAAGCTGCTGATTATAACAAAATTCCATTCCTATCTGTAGGTGAGGGTAGAGGCGCACACCTTGGTGAAGAAATATTTTCAATAAATAATATTTTGGATTATGTAAAAAATGTCTGATAATAAGTGTATTTTATGTAATAAACATGATCTCAATCTCATTTATGAAGGGGACATTAGGGACGGAATTTATCCAAAAACAAAAAAATCAAAAATATTATATTGTTCAAACTGTAATGTTGAAACGCTAGACTCCTCGCAACATTTAACAATTGATAATTATTCATCAGATGAATACAGATCAAATCTAGATCAGTTCGATCCATATAAACATGAGTCAGAACATTTTAATCAATATTTATTTGCTAATGACATTATATCATCAATGCCAATTAAATTTACTGGTGAAACAATTTTAGACTCAGGTTCAGCATCTGGTAAAATTTTAGATATGTTTGGTAAAAATTTTATTAATAAATTAGCAGTTGAGCCTAGTTTCAAATTTAAAGAGATATTACAAAAAAAGAAATACACTTGGTTTAAAACACAATCAGATGCTTTGAAAAATTATAAAAATAAAGTTGACTTGATAATATCTTCTAAAGTAATCGAACATGTCAATAATCCACTGAATTATCTAAAAGAAATTTATGACTTATTAAAAGAAGGAGGCAGAGCCGTAATAACAACTCCTAATAGGCAAGACATTCTGTTAAATTCGATTGGAGAAAAATATTTTAAATTTTTTTATAGAACTCAACACCTCTGGTATTTTGACTCAAAATCATTGACATATACAGCTAATAAGGCTGGTTTCGATGAACCTCATATAGAATATAAACACTTTTATAATATAGACAATTTTCTTGTTTGGTATAAAACTCAAAAACCGGCTGGGAAATCAAATAATATAGGTATCTTTGATAAAAAAATAAACGATTATTGGAAATCTTGGTTAATTAATAATGGTACATCGGACACTATGGTATTATTTCTGAAAAAACCTTATAATTAAATTAATCATGAATATTCTTGCTGTTATACCTGCTAGAGGTGGATCAAAAGGTATAAAATTAAAAAATCTTCGTAAAATTAATGGAAAAACATTAGTCGGTCTCACAATTGACTGTGCAAAAAAAGTTAAAGAAATCTCAAATATAGTAGTATCTACTGACTCAGAATTAATTAAAGAAGAGGCAATAAGTAATGGAATTGAAGTACCATTTTTAAGACCCAAAAGTATCTCTGGAGATAGAGTAGCTGATTTACCAGTGTTAAAACATGCTTTGATTGAGTCTGAGAAATATTGGAAAAAAAAATTTCATTCTATTCTAATGCTTCAACCAACTTCTCCACTCAGAAACTCAAAGATTGTGTCTAAGGCGTGTCTTACTCTTAAAAATAAAAATATTCAATCAGTTTGGAGCATATCTCAAAGTGACCCAAAATATCATCCTCTAAAACAATTAATAATTTCAGAAAAAGATTTTCTAGATTACTATGATAAAAACGGTTTTAAAATTATTGCAAGACAGCAATTAAGTAAACTTTATCACAGAAATGGTGCTGTTTATGGATTTCAAAGAGAAACAATTTTGAATCTCGATAAAATAATGCCAAAAAAAACTAGCTATATTCTTTGTAGAAATCCTCAAATATCAATAGACAATGAAAATGATATAGAATTAGCTCACTTTTATTTAAATAAACATAATAATTTTAGTAAAGTCTGATTTGATGAAAGGTGATTATGTCTAAAAAATTGATAAATGGAAAATCTATTTTAGTAACTGGAGGCACGGGATCATTTGGAACTAAATTTTGTGAGACTGTATTAAAAAATTATAACCCCGCTCGTTTAATTATTTTTTCTCGAGATGAAATGAAACAGTGGGAAATGCAAGCTAATTTTGAAAACGATGATAGAGTCCGTTTTTTTATTGGTGATGTTAGAGATAGCGATCGTTTAGGTATAGCGCTTAGAGGTGTTGATTATGTAATACATGCTGCTGCCCAAAAAATTTTACCTATAGCTGAATATAATCCTTTTGAATGTGTAAAGACAAATATTAATGGTGCAAGTAACATTATAGATCAATGTATAAGACAAGGTGTAAAAAAAGTTGTGGCATTGTCAACAGATAAGGCTAGTAGCCCATGCAATCTTTATGGAGCAACAAAACTAGTTTCAGATAGACTTTTCATTGCTGGTAACTCCTATTCAGGAAAATCTGGAACTATTTTTTCAGTTGTCAGATATGGCAATGTAATGGGTTCACGAGGGTCTGTAATTCCTTTCTTTTATAAATTAGGACAAGAGGGAAAAGATATCCCAATAACTGATCCAGAGATGACTAGATTTATGATTTCTTTAGAGCAGGGTATAGATTTAGTTATTAAATCATTAAACGAGTCCAAAGGAGGTGAAATATTTGTAAAAAAAATTCCATCAATGAATATAGTTGATATAGCAAATACTGTAGCGCCTGATGCTAAGCATAAAATAATTGGAATTCGGCCTGGAGAAAAACTTCATGAAGAAATGATAGCTAAAACCGACTCAGCACAAACCTTTGAGTATAATGATTATTATAAAATATTACCTTCAATATATAATTGGAGATCTGATCCAAAAAGACTAAAAGGCGGAAAAAAAGTCAAAAATAACTTCCAATACGCCTCAAATACAAATTCAAAATGGATGACCTCGAGAATATTAACAAAATGGCTTAATAATAACATAGGAAAAATTCAATGATTCCTTATAGCACTCAAGAGATAGATCAAGATGATATTGATGCCGTAACTGATACTTTAAAATCAAATTGGCTTACACAAGGCCCTAAAGTTAGTCAATTTGAAAAAATTTTATCAAAAAATTGCGAGTCCAAATATTGTATCACATTTAACAGTGCTACAAGTGCCTTACATGCAGCATGCTCTTCATTTGACCTTGGCCCAGGAGATAATGTTTGGACATCTGCAAATACATTTGCTGCTACTGCAAATGTAGTACTACTATGCGGAGCAAAAATTGATTTTCTAGACATAGACCCAGAAACATTAAATATTGATGTTAATATTTTAGAAGATAAATTAAAGAACGCATCAATCTCAGGAACTTTACCAAAATTATTAATAACTGTTCATTTTTCAGGTGAATCTTGTGATATGAAATCAATACATGACCTTAGTTTGAAGTATGGCTTTAAAATTTTGGAAGACGCATCTCATGCGTTGGGTGCTACATATAATTCAAAACCTATAGGATCATGTGAGTTTTCATCAATGACAGTCTTTAGTTTTCATCCAGTTAAGATGATCACAACAGGAGAAGGTGGGTGTGTCACAACAAACTCAAAAATTATTGAGGAAAAAGTTAGAGATTTTGGAAGACATGGAATTACAAAAGAAAAAGAGAGGTTTAGTGTAATTCAAAATTTAGATTGGTATTATGAGCAACAATCTTTGGGATATAACTATAGAATGAATGAGCTTTCTGCATCTTTAGGAATAAGCCAGTTATCAAAATTAAATTATTTTGTAAAGACAAGAAATGATCTTGCAGAAAATTACAATAAAATTTTACCTAAACAGATTATTATTCCAAAAAGAAATAATTTTAATACATGCAGTTACCATCTATATCCAATTTTACTTCCTGATAAGCCTAACCTAAAAAGAGATAACCTATTTTTACATTTAAGAAAATTAAATTTTGGTGTTCAGGTTCATTATATTCCAGTTTATCATCACCCGTATTATAGAAATAATGGTTTTAAAGATTATTTTTTAAATAACGCTGAAAGTTATTTTAAAAGGTGTTTAAGTTTACCTTTATTCCCATCTTTAAAAAAGGGAGATCAAAAACAAGTTTCTTCGGCAATTGAAAGTTTTTTAAAGACATATTAACTAGGAAATAATTTGAAAAATTCAAAAATCTTTTCAATTAATGGTAGAAAAATTGGACCAGATTTTCCACCTTACATTGTCGCTGAAATGTCAGGCAATCATAACCAAAGTATAGAAAAAGCTTTTAAACTTATTAATAAAGCGAAAGAGTCAGGTGCTGATGCTATTAAAATTCAAACATTCACTCCAGATACAATTACAATTAATCATAATTCCCCAGAATTTTTCGTAAAAGGTGGTATTTGGGATGGAAGAAAACTTTATGACTTATATGAGGAAGCTCATACCCCATGGGATTGGCATAAAAAATTATTTGAATATGCTAGAAATGTTGGGATTACCATTTTTTCATCTCCGTTTGATAATACTGCAATTGACCTTCTAGAGTCACTTGATTGCCCAGCATATAAAATAGCTTCTCCAGAAATTGTGGACCATGAGCTTATTAAATATGCAGCAAAAACACAAAAACCAATTATCATATCAACTGGTATGGCATCAAAAAAAGAAATACACGACTCAATTAAAATTGCTAGAAAATATGGTTCAAACGAAATAATAGTTCTTCACTGTACCTCATCTTATCCGACTCCATTTAATGAGTCAAATCTATCAACTATGAATGAAATAAAGAATTCTTTTGATATAATGGTAGGACTTTCAGATCATACTGAGGGAACATTGGTCTCATCAATTTCAGTTTCGATGGGGGCTGTTTTAGTAGAAAAACACTTCACAATTGATCGCAAAGAGGGAGGCATAGATAGTAAATTCTCTTTAGAACCCCAAGAGCTTAAAGAACTTGTGTTACATGCAAATATAGCTACTAAAATTAATGGAAAACCATCATTTATGCCTACACATAGTGAAAAGTCCGTATTTGATAACAGAAGATCTATATATGTGGTAAATAATATTCTTAAAGGTGAAATATTTAGCAATAAAAATATAAAATCTATCCGTCCAGGTTTGGGGTTAAGCCCAAAATATATGTCAAATGTTTTAGGTCTTTCCGCTTCGAGAGATTTAAAATTTGGTGAACCTTTAGAACTATCTATGATAAGTGAAAAATTTCAAACAAATCTTGATGACTAAATCAATTTGTATAATACCCGCTAGAGGGGGAAGTAAAAGAATTCCGAGAAAAAATATGAAATTATTTAGAAAAAAACCAATTATTTTATGGTCTATCAATGCAGCCAAATTATCAAAATCATTTGATGAAATTATGGTTTCTACTGATGATAAAAATATTGCTGAATATGCAAGAAATAATGGAGTGAACGTGCCATTTATGCGTTCAAAGTTAAATTCAGATGATAAGTCAACCACTTCTGATGTAATATTTGAAGTACTTAAGAATTACAATAATAAGGGAAAAAAATTTGATTTAGCTTGTTGTTTATATCCCACTGCTCCATTAATTACGTCAAAAAGTATCAATAATGGTAAGTTAGAACTTACAAGAAGTAAGTTTAATGTGATTATGCCTGTAACTAAATTGAATCCTTCAATTTGGAGATCATTCAATAGAAAAAAAAATGGTTTAATAGAATTAAATTTTCCCAAAAATATTTCTACCAGAAGTCAAGATCTACCTATTACATATTTAGATGCTGGTCAATGGTATTGGTTTTGGGTTAAGCCTTTTTTAAAAAGTAAAAGCTTAATTGGAAATAAAACTGGTTCAATTGTTTTATCCAACGATGTTGCTCAGGATATTGACACTGAGGAAGATTGGAAAGAGGCTGAAAGAAAACATAAAATTTTATTTAAATGAAAGAACCAAGAATAAAAAAAAATAAATTAGGATATTTTGAATTAGTTAACAAACCTACTCGTCAAAAATTATCCTCTTATTATGAAAGACAATATTATCAAAAAGAAAAAAGCACTTATAGGCATGAATATACAAAAGATGAGTTAAAACTTATTGATCATAGAATTCAAATAAAATATTCAAAGCTTTTAAAATTATATAGTTTTAAAAAACAAAGCAAAATTCTTGATGTTGGCTGTGGTGAGGGATATGTGATGAAATATTTTTTAAATAAAGGATGGGATGTATCCGGTATCGATTTTAGTTTATCTGCAATAAAAATTAATAATCCTCAATTAATTAAACTTATTAACATAGGAGATATATTTGATTTAATAGACAGAGAAATAATATCTAAGAAAAAATATGATGTTTTGTGGCTTGGTAATGTTCTTGAGCATGTACTCTCTCCTGAAAGCTTATTAATTAAATTAAAAAAAATCATTAAAAAAAAAGGTTTTTTGGTAGTTACCGTTCCTAATGATATTTCTTTTTATCACGACTCTTTATTGAAGGACAAATTAATTAGCAAAAGATTTTGGATTGCAGCACCTGACCACATATCATATTTTTCGAAAACGAGTTTAGAAAATATTGCTAAATTTACAGGTTGGAATTCAGAGGGTATGATGTCTGATTTTCCTGTTAATTTTTTCTTATCAAATTCAGAGTCAAATTATATAAATAAAAATCGAAAAGGAAAAAATGTTCATTTAGCAAGAATATATTTAGAAAAAATTATTTCAAACTCCAATATTGATAATGTCATTAATTTTTATTCATCATTAGCAAATCTTGAATTAGGAAGAAATTTAACTGCTTACCTAAGACCTATTTAAAGTATATCATATTAATGTTTTTTTAACTCTTGTTTTATGAATTAAATTATTATTTTGAATTGAATTGATTAATAAAAAAAATAAAAATTTTTTTGGCCAAGGTCCTTACAAAGTTATGACTAAAAGTGAATTAAAATTATCAAATTTTTATAAAGTTAGAGCCGTTCAACCCGAAGAAATTGAAATGATTAGAAAAATGCGAAATAGTCAAATTGATGTATTAAGGCAATCAAAAATTATTAATTTCCAAAATCAAATTAATTATTTTAAAGAGAATATTTGGCCAGATAAAAAATTAAAAAAGCCTAAAAATATTTTGTTATCTATTTTTTTTAATGATTCTTTTATAGGTTATGGTGGACTTGTTCATATTAACTGGATTGATTTAATAGCTGAGATATCTTTTTTATTAGATCCCTCTATTCAAAAAAAAAATTCAACTTTCGTATATATATTTGAAAAATGGCTAGATTTAGTAAAAAGATTTGCATTTGACGATTTAGGTCTGAAAAAACTTACTACAGAAACATATAGTATTAGAAAGAGTCATATTTCTGTTCTTGAAAAATCCAACTTTCAATGTGAAGGTATTTTGAAAGACCATATAATAATAAGAGGTAAAAAAATGGACTCTGTTCTGCACAGCTATTCTTTAACAGAGTGGAGGAAAAATGGTTAACGAATCTATTTTAGTTACAAGCTCATCAATCAAATTTTCTCTCATAGAATGTATTAAAAATGCAGCGAGTAGAATAAACCCAAAAATTTCAATTATCGCAGGAGATAGTGATAAAAGTGTTCCATCAAGATATTTAGTTGATAATTTTTGGCACATGCCAATCTTAGATAAACTCAGTATTAAAGATATTATTTCTGAGTGTGAAAATAAAAATATTAAAACTATTTTGCCAAGTAGGGATGAAGAATTAGTATATTGGGCTAAAATTAAAGAAGAACTAGAATTTAAAAATATCTTTACAATCATCTCTCCACTAAGAGCTATCGAAATTTGTTTTGATAAATTAAAATTTTCATTTTTTTGCCAGAAATTAAATATGCCCTGTATACAAACATCTATTGATATAAATAATTTGAATACAGATCTTTACGTAGTGAAAGAGCGTTACGGATCTGGATCAAAAAAAATTATATTAAAAGCTACAAAAAAGATAGCAATTAAAGAGTCATTAAATTTTATCGAACCTATATTTCAGCCATACATTGAAGGCAGTGAAATTAGTGTAGATATTTGGTTGACTAATAAATCAAAAGTTTATGGATTGGTTTTAAGAAAAAGAAATAAAGTTGTAAACGGAGAAAGCCAAATTACCTCTACTTTTAGAAATTTAAAATTAGAAAAGTTTTTTATTAAGTTTATAGAATCATTTGGACTAACTGGGCCAGTCGTTCTACAAGCAATTTTGGATGACAATGATATTCATATAATCGAGGTAAATGCTCGATTTGGTGGAGCTTCATCAGCTTCAATATCAATGGGTTTGGATATGTTATATTGGTCTTTATTTGAGAGATACCATCCTTATAAAAATTTACCTAAATTTAAAAGAAATAAAAAAAATATTACACAAATCCGAATAACTAAGGATATTTTGGTTGATGATCTTAATCTTTGATCTCGATGACACACTTTATAGTGAAACAGAATTTGTTAAGGGAGGATTTAGAGCAGTTGCAAGATATGCAAACATTAAATGGGGGTGGAATTACCAAAAATCTATCTCAACTTTAAACAAAATATTTACAAATAATGGTAGAAATAAGGTTTTTGATCACTGGCTTATCATCAATGATAATTGGTCTAAAAAAAATATCGACAAATTAATACAAGTTTATAGGTACCATAATCCAAAAATAAATTTATTTAATTCAGCAAAAAAAATTTTAAAGAAGTATAAAAATGTTACACCTTTGTATTTAGTTACAGATGGTAATAAAAATGTTCAATCTCATAAAATCAATTCCTTAAATTTATGGACAATATTTAATAGGATTTTTATAACTCACAGATACGGCTATGAAGCTGCAAAACCATCTATTCATTGTTTTAAAATAATAAAGAGAAAGACTGGTGTAAAGTGGTCTGAGATGATTTACATAGGTGATAATCCAAAAAAAGATTTTATTAATTTGAATAAAATTGGTGTATTTACAATAAGGGTTTTGACTGGGTCTTATAAAAATTTAAAAGTTAGTAAAAATTATGAAGCTAATGTCAGAATAATGAGTCTTGACGATCTTCCAAGTGTTCTTAATAATAGATATCAAAATCACATTAAAAAATGAAAAAAAAAAAATTTGTGTTGCACGTAATTGATAGTATTAGTGGGGGAGGTGCAGAAAAAATAGTGAGAGATTTAGTAAAAAAAAATAATTCAAAAATAAATTTTTTACAAGATTATTATGAACTATCTCCCCATAAATTTTCTATAATTAAATTTATTATTAGAACATTTTACTTATTTAAGCGCATAAAATTTTTAAAAAAAAAAGGTTATCAAATTATTTTTCACGCACATTTAACTAAAGCCATATATCTATCCGCTTTTGCAAGGATATATAAATGTAAAATAGTTATTACGGAACATAATACTTGGAATAAGAGAAGAAAATTTAAATTCTTAATACCATTTGAGTATTATATTTATCACAACGCTGAATTTGTAGTTTCTATTTCTAATGCAGTAAAAGATAATTTATTAAAATGGTTAAGAAACGAAAATACAAATAATACTAAGTTCAAAGTCATTTATAATGGCATTTCAGATAATTATATTAAGAGCAAAAAAAAAATATTAGAAAATAAAAAGGTAGTAAAACTCTTAATAGTAGGTTCTTTAACACATCAAAAAGGGATAGATTTATCATTAAATTTATTAAGAAATTTGAAATTCGAAAACTGGACATGTAACATTGTCGGTGATGGTCCAGAAAAACAAAACCTCATAAAATTAACAAAAAAGTTTAATCTAGAAAATAGAGTTCAATATAAAGGTTATATAGAAAACATTAACGATATATATTCAGATTCAGATATTTTGCTTATTACATCTCGTTGGGAGGGTTTTGGTTTAGTTGCTGTAGAGGCTTTATTATCTGGTTTAGTAATATTATGGTCAAAAGTGCCAGGTTTAAGCGAGGTTCTTGAAAGTTGTGACACAGCTATTAAATTTGATCTATTGGATCAAACTGACTTTGAGAAGTCATTAAAATTGGCAATAAATAAATTAAAAAATCAACCTCTTACATCAGAAAAATCTTACAAACATGGGTTACTGTTTTCAACAGATAGAATGGCAAAAGGATACAATACTATTTATCAAGGAATTTAAAATTGAAACAAATTAATTTATTATTATTTAATCGAATTTTGTTTAAAGTTCTGCCCTATATTTCAAAATTGCTATCAATTGATTTATTATCACGTTTATTGATTATTACTGCTCATAGAGAAAAATATCATCATCCTACAAACAAAAATAAATTCAATATTCTTGTTATAAATGTTCCAGGAGGAGATTTAGATATTTATGAGTCAATGAAGTTTTCAAATACAAGTTATGAATTCATTTTTTTACCTAAAAGTATTTTTGATATCATTTACAAATCTTTTAATGGATACATAAAGCCCGATTGGGCCGGTGTTGAAGATATCAATAGATATAAAAAATACAATATCTTTATAGAAAAATTATTCAATTTATTAAATAAAAAATTTAATTTAACAGCTATAGTCACATTTAATTTTATTTATCAATCTATTCATCCTTTAAATAACTATTTAATTGATAAGAACGTCCCAGTAATTTTATACTACAAAGAATGTTTTAGAACACCTAAAACATTTAAATTGATTGAACAAAAAATTAATCAAATCAATATTAATTATTTATCAAAAATTACTTTATGTGTACAAAACAGAGATATGTATGATGTATTGGGTAATATATTTAAAAAAAAAAAGATAATTAATTTGGTTGGGCAAGCAAGATCAACAAGTTCTATTAACTATTTTAATATCAATAATGAAAAACCAAAAAAAATTAATAATATTATATTTTTTTCTATCTCTCCAAAGGCTGGTTTTCCAAATTTTCAAACTGAGGGTCTTACTGGCATAACTGATAGTTGTAGAAATTATATACAAAATATCGATCTATCGATTTATAATAGAGAAATATACAAAATATTATTTAATTTTTTTGAAGAAAACTCTGAGCTAAATTCATTCATAATAAAATCAAAAAAAAATTTAGTAACATTTCCAGTTGATAAAAAAGTTAAAATATTAAGCGGTGGACCCAGATTAGATCTAGTTAGTAATAATTCATTAGTGATAGCTTGTAATTCAACTGCAATAATTGAAAGTTTAATTCGTGGAGCGACTTGTATACACTTTGCCCCATATGATACAAATATTGCAGAGTCTAGGGACTTTTTTCATAAATTTAATGACACAGATATTATTGAATGCAACTCTCTTTCTGAGCTTAATGTTAAATTAAATTATTTATTTGAAAATAAAGATTTAAAGTTAAAAAAAATTGATAGATCAAAATTAATTGATAGGTATTTATTTAATTCTGATGGTAAAGCTGGTCAAAGATTTTGGAAAGTTTTGAGTGATACGTGCAAAATAAATTGAATTTAGTTTATTTTGGACACGTAGATATACCCTCAAAAAGAGCTTATGCAGTAAATATGATGCATATGTGTGACTCCTTAAGTAAATATTTTAATGTCAAACTTTTAGCTTTATTTGCGCAAACAAATATTTCAATCAACCAAATTAGAGATAAATATAATGTCTCATCTGACTTTAAAATCTCCTTACTAAAAGTACCAAGAATTTATTTTTTTGAGTCTTTAATTTTTGTTTTTAAAGGATTTTCTAAAATAATATTTAAAAGCAAGATAGATATAATTTACTCAAGAGATTTATTAGCTGCATTTATAGGTATTATGTTTGGATTTAATGTTCTGTTTGAAGCTCATATGCCTTTAAAAAAAAAAAGACATATATTTTTATTTAAATTAATTTCAGGATTTAAAAAATTTAAATTAATATGTATCTCAAATAGTTTATCCAAAAAGTATAAATTAGACTTTTTGAATTTAGACAGCAAAAAGATTATAATTTTACCCGATGGGGCAAAAATATCTAATAAACCACAAAAAAATATTTTAGATAAAAATAATAATTATGAAAATATATCTTACGGATATGTTGGAAATTTATTTAAAGGTAAAGGTATGGAAATTATAGCACCTTTAAGTTGGATTATGAAAGATAGAACATTTCATATAATAGGAGGCAATCAAAGAGACATAACTTATTGGAAAAAAAAATGCAATTTTAATGTTATCTTTTATGGTTTTGTTGATCAAAAACAACTGAATAATCTCTACAACAACTTTGATGTTGCTTTGTTACCTTTACAACCATTAATATCTCCTGATGGAGGTGACTCTAATATAGCTAAGTACACTTCGCCAATGAAAATGTTTGAATACATTTCTCATCAGAAACTGATAGTTTCCTCTAATTTACCTGTTTTGTTAGAAGTTCTTAAAAATGATTTTAATTCAATTATTATCCAAGAAAATATACCAGAAGCTTGGTATGAAAAATTAATAGAAATTGAAAATGATAAAGATAGACTAATAAAAATAACTAGTAATGCTTATGAGGAGCTTATTAATTTGTATTCTTGGGATGTAAGAGCTTCAAGGTTAGTTAATTTCATATCAAATGAATAAAATGTGGTTCATTGCATCAAAAGTACCACATCAAGAATTTGGAGCTAGCGGTGGTGATATTTCAAATTACTTAGAGTTAAAACGTCTGTCAGAAAATTACGATATATCTATTTTTTCAATCTTTTCATTTAGGCAAATAAATAATTTAAGAGAAATAATTTTAAAAAAAAAAAAATTAAGTAGCTTGAATAACCTACCAATATTTTTTGCAATTTTAAATAAATTCTTAATATTACCAATAAAAATTGTTTTTAATTACTCTTCATATCCAGATACAGTTTTCTTAACACGAGGTGGCATTGCATACGGTAGGCTGATTAGATTTTTATTTGGTAATCGATGTAAAATTTATATTATAGTAAGAGCATATGAAGATTTAAATTTTTCTAATAATACTACTATACTTCCTAAAAAATCTTTATGGAGAATGCTAGATTATAAATTTTCTTTCTTTTTTGTAAAATTAGGCTTTAAGGTATCAAACAAAATTATTGTTAATAGTAATTTTATGAAAAGTAAAATGATTAATTTATTAGATAATTCCATCAATCAAATTAAAGTTGTATATCCTAAAACTTATATGAAAAAAAAAATTCCCTATTTCAAAAATATAAAAAGTATAGGCTTTATAAATAGAGGTGAACACAAAGGCACAACTTTTATTAATGAATTAGCAACTCAATTAAATCAATATAATTTCTATATTTTTGGAGATAAATTAGAGACAAACTTAACTAACGTTATTCAATTTGGATATCAAACCAATAGAGAGTTTATTTATGATAAAATTCAGCTAATATTGGTTCCCTCAATCTGGCCAGAGCCTTATGGTAGAGTGGCAAGTGAGGCTATTATATCTGGTGTTCCCTGTTTAGTTCATAATATTGGTGGATTAGCTGAAGCAGTAAATTCTGATATATTTAAATTAGATAATCTTGATACATATTTATGGGCAGAAAAAATTAATTGGATAAATAAAAATATAACTAAAGTTATTACTGAGTTAAAAAAATCGCAATTAACTCTTTTGGAGCGTGAAAAAAAAAACCTAGGATGGATATAAATAGTAATTATTCAGTAAATGTTTTTGGAACATATGATTTCATAAATGAATTAGCAAAGAATGGTTTCTCAATAAATCTTTGCGTTTCAAATAAAATAACTACTTTACCAGAAAACATTAATACGAAGTTATTATGGAATGATGCAAAATCAGGTGATTATTCATCCATAATAAATTCTGGTAATAATCGTAAATACCCATTTCCATTATCAGAGGAGGAACTTCAAAATTTTGCTGAAGTAGAGAGAATCTTTTTGAAACTTGCTGATAGGTTAGGTTTTATTGAGTCTTATCAATGGAGAAAAGATTTATACTTAAAACTACTATCAACTTGGATTTATATAATAAAAAATTCTAAAGTTAAATTTGCTATTTTTGAAAATCTACCACACGAAGGATTTGATTTCATAGCGTATAATGTCTACAAGTATTTTAATATTAAATGTTTTTGTTTTTATCAAATGCCAATAAGGCCAAAAAAGACCTATCTTCTTCAATTAATTACAAATATTTATAATCATGGTGAATTAATTAACTTTAATAAAGAAAATAACATCAAAAGTAATGACTATAAAAGTAAATTTGCTGGATATTTAGAAATTAGTAAAAATAAATCGTCAAATTTAATATCATTCACTCGTAAAAAAAACATTGATATCTTAAACATAAAATTCATATACAGTAAATATTTACATCCATTAAAAAAAATATACGCGGAGGGTGGAAAAAGAAAAATTTTACAACTTTTTATTATGAAAATGGGTCTTGGAGACCCATACATAACATCAATAAAAAAACTTAATAATATTTCAAATCAAATTTCAATTAAACCAGATTTAACAAAATTATTTATTTATTTACCATTACATTATCAACCAGAACTGTCTACTTCACCCCTAGCAAAAGGGTTTGTTGATCAAATTGTCTTTATAAATTTAATTGCTCATTGCGCTCAGAAATTTAATATTCATGTTTATGTAAAAGAACATCCAAGAGGTGGTAAAGCTCTAGGATCTAGAACTATTGAATTTTATAAAAATATTAATCAGATAGATAACGTATCCTTGATTGATAAAAATTCAAATTCTTATGAGTTAATAGACAAATGTGTCTGTTTAGCCTCCATTAGTGGAACCGCAGGATGGGAGGCAGTCTTAAGAAATAAGCCAGTATTAATGGTTGGGCCAAGATTTTATTCTGAAGCACCAGGTGTTTTTAAAATTCATAATGCGGACTCTTGTGAACACGCCCTTAATTCAATTGTCAATAATGAAGTGAATATAAATAGCACAGAAACTCAATTAAATGAGTTTCTCTCTTTTTTATCACCTTGTTCGATTGAGGGTTTTATCGACAGAAAAGATAATAAAATTGCTACTGTTTCAAGGCTGAATTCCATTAAAAACCAGGTAAATCTGATATCAAATTATATAAATTTATTAAAAAATGTTTGATGAATTCAACTTATATGAAAAAAAATATGAAATTCATACCAAAAAAATTTCGTCAAACTACAAATTAACACATGAAATTTATGGTGGATCTTTCAGGAATATTTATACATCAGGTAAACAATATACAGTAAGAAAACAATCAATATTCAAAGATATTAAAGATACAATCTTAAGTTTAGTATATTTAGGCTTTATTATTTCTAGTTTTTTTAAAAATAAAAAAATTTGTATGCACACTTTGGAACCTGACTCTATTCAAGTAAAAAAATTGGATGAGTATTTTAAAACAAATAAATACAAAAAAGATATATCGACTAAAAAAATATCAGCATCTCTTTTAACTTCTTTTTTAATACCGAGTTTTTATATGAGATTAGTATTTGTAATATTTCCAAAAGAAAAGATTTTTAACTATACATGGTTATTTATGTATGTAAATTTTCGATTAAGAGTAGCAAAACTTATTTTAAAATTTTATTTAAAACACTTAAATATAAAATATTTAATTACAAATGGATATACATCACCTAATTCATCTTTGTTAATGAAAGCATGTAAAGAACTAAATATAATATCTATATCTGTTTCTCATGGTTATATACAGAACCCTATTTTAAGAACAGTTTATCCTATTAATGTTGATATGTTTTTAGTCTGGTCAACAAAACAAAAAAGTGATATCCAAAACGTTCTACCTCTCAAAGACAAAAAGAAAATTTTCTATTATGGATTTCCACGAAAAAAATTAATTAATAAATTTAAAATAAGTACTGAATATAGATACGTTTTTATTCTTCCCCCAATAGAAAAAATAATTGAAGATGAAAAGATAACTAGTATTTTTAAATTATTCATAAACAATCTATTACAAGATAATAAAATTTTATTTAGATGTCATCCTAGAGATGAAATAAGTTACTGTAAAAAAAAACTGAGCTTATTAATAAAATTAAATCATAAGAAAATATTTCTCGTTGATGAAAAAAGTGAATATTTTTCTAAAGATGTTTTTATAGGACTAGGATCGAGTTTGTTATTTGAATTATCACATTATAACAATCTAGTTTTTCAATTAGAAAATTCATTTTGGCCAAATGGTGAAAATGTATCTTTAATTTCAAATTATAAAAAATTTAAATATAAGATTAACGAAATTAAAGAGTACAATACACGATCCAATTCATTAAATTTTTTGGATCAAAATTGGGATAAAGTTTTTGAATACATTAAAAATTGATTAATGAGGCCTGTGTTAAAAAAATCATATCTACTATTGCACGTTGGGCTACCAAAAACATTTTCATCAAGTTTACAGAATAGTTTTTTCCCTAAAATTTTTGATTTAAAAAAATTTAATAAAACAACTGGTATTAAGTCTAATTTTGATCTTAAAAGTTTAAATTTTACTCAAAACCAAAAAATACTTACTAACGAAAATTTCTTTATTAATTTTAGACCTCAAGTTATAAGCAAAAATTTAAATTTTGAAAAAAAAATTTTACGTATATCAAGGTTAAATAATATTAAACCAATTATGATCATTCTATATTTAAATAAACCATCCAGTATTTTAAAAAGTGGTTATCTTCATATTACCTCAAAAAGTTCTATTTTTTCTAAAACACTTAGTTTTAAAGATTATTTAAATTGTTTCAGCACATTTCATTTTCCATTAGACATTATCATTAAAAAAATCTTTGATGAAAAAATTTCTTTAATAGTAGTTGATACTAAAGACGAAAAGTTCAATATAGATAGGTCTTTAATTGATATATCAGATTATTTATACAATAAAAATATTTTAAAGCACAAATGGAGTTCTAAAAAAGATACTTTAAGCTTTTCAAATATTAGTCCAAAAAATTATATTAGCTATAATGCTTTAAGGTTAGAAAAATCAATTCGTAAATATTTAATCTTTTTAAATTTAATAGTTTGTAAAATTTCCGGAAAAAATTTTATTTACGACAAGCTAGTAGTCAGAGATTTTATTTCATTAACTTTTAATCAATTAAATTTTTTTGCTATTAAATTTAATGATGAAAATAATATTTTAAATGAATTTGACAAAAGTTATGAAAGAACTAAGACTTTTCTCTCAAATTTTGAAAAAAAAGGATCTATATATTATTCTGATTTTTAGTTTAATTTAAATTTTCAAGTGTTATTTATCACAATAAAATTATATTTTACTATGAAATCTTTTTTAGTTATGAATATTAAAAAATTTATATTTAGAGTTATTTAGTGAATATCTTTCTTGGTATTAATGGCATCTTTTTTAACTTATTATTTTTATTAATAATTTTTCATTATTTTCCTAAAACCATAGGTTTTTTATTAACTGGCTTTTTAATAAGAGTCTTTTTTCTTATTTCCTCAAATCTTGGTCTGACTCTGCCTGATAGTACCAATGATATGGTATATTATGAAAGCACGGCATGGATTTTAGCACAAAATGGTTTTAATCAAATTCTTAATAATTTTCCTGGTTTTAACAAAGATTTTCTTAGTTGGATATTATCGATCTTATATTCAATAACTGACAGAAGTATCATGCTGGCCCAATCAGCCAGTTTATTTTTTGGTATGGGTATTATTTTCTTATCTTATTTGGCAACAACTAAATTGTGGTCAGATCATGCTGGAGTAAAAGTTGCTTGGATTGTTTCATTATTTCCAACACAAATTTTGTATTCTATTCTAATATTAAGAGAGCCATATATATGTTTTTTTTTAATTTTAGGAGTTTATTTTTTTATAATATTCTTAAAAGAAGGAAAAAATATTTTTTTAATTTTTTTTCTAATAAGTATTTCTATAACAGCAATTTTTCATGGTGCAATGATATTCGGCGCATTCGCTATAATGATATTTGTTATCTTTAAATCTTTAAATTATTTTTCAAATTTGTTATTAAGAAAAAAATTTAATTACGTATCATTATTTTATATCTTATTTGGAACTCTACTTATTGTTCTATTTTTTAATAGTGGAGAGCAGGAACCGATTGATGGATTATATGTATTTGATACAAATCAATTTAGTTTTGAAAAAATAAAAAGTCCAATTAAGCTTTTAGATTTTAACTATATTGTAAAAATTATAACTGGATATGGATCAGAAACTGCATTTCATGCTGCAAGCTATCCTCAATGGATGATAGCAGACGATCTAACCTCTATAATATATTTGCAACCTATTAGAATTATTTATTTTTTAATTGGTCCAATGATTTGGGACATTAGTAAGGTGTCACATTTATTTGGAGTTATAGATGGTGCAATGTATTTATTATTTTTATATTTCTTAATTAAATACCGCTCAGGCATTTTTTTAAATCGAGACATTTTATTTATATTTATAATTTTTTTAACTTATATTTTAATTTTTTCCGCAGTAATAAGTAATTTTGGAACTTCAGTAAGACATAGATATAAATTTTTAATACTATTACTTATAATAATTGCACCTTATATTCCTGAAATAAAATTTTCTGGAAAGTATGAAAAAAAGAAAATTAATACAGGTAATTATTGAAAAAAAAACTTTTACTCTTAGTAAATTCTGATGATTTTTTTATATCTCACAGACTAGAAATTGGTTTAAGTGCTTTAAAAGAGGGTTTTGATGTCTACATTGCATCTTCAATAAATAAAGAAAATAATATCTTAAAAAAATATGGATTTAAAACACAACATATTGATCTAGACCGGAGTAGTACAAGTTTATTTTCAAATACTATGTATTTTATAAAAGTTTTTAAAATATTTTTGAAAATACAGCCTGATATAATTCATTTAATAACAATTAAGCCAGTAATATTTGGAGGATTTGCAGCAAGATTATTAGGTATAAAATCTGTTATCGTAGCTATTTCTGGACTCGGCTATATTTTTATTTCAAAAGGGTTTATTTCAAAATTAAGGCTTTATTTCATAAAGTTTTTATATCGCTTGGCACTAAATAATAAAAATGTGCAATTAATATTTCAAAATAATAGTGATAAAGAAATAATCCTAGATATTTGTAGTATAGATAAATCAAGAATTCATTTAATCAAAGGCTCTGGTGTAGACTTAAATAAATTTAAATACACACCTCTTCCCAAAGGTGTGCCGTCAATATTATTTGCTTCAAGATTACTTTATGATAAAGGGCTAAAAGAGTTTATAAGAGCTGCTGAATTAATTAAAAAAGATGGATACAAAGCGAATTTTATTTTAGTAGGAAAGCCTGATCTTCAAAATCCTGCATCTATTTCTTTTGATCAATTAGAAAACTATATATCAAAAGGCAATATTGATTGGCATGGTTATAAAGAGGATATATATCCAGTATTAATAGGGTCCTATGTAATTGTTCTTCCATCCTATAGGGAAGGCCTTCCTAAAATATTAATAGAGGCAGCAGCCTGTGGAAGACCAGTAGTAACTACTGATGTACCTGGTTGCAGAGATGCAATAATTAATGGAAAAACAGGGTTACTAGTGCCTTCAAAAAATCATACTGCATTAGCTGAAGCTATAAAAGATTTAATTACAAACTACTCTAAATCAGAAACATTAGGTCTTGAGGCTAGAAAATTTGCAGAAAAAAACTTTGACATTAAAAATGTAGTCTCAAAACATCTAGAAATTTATAGATCAATTTTTTAATAAGAAATATCTTAATGATTTAAATTTTATTATTTTAATATTAACAATGTTATTGAAATGAAATATTTTTAATAATGTAAATTTTATAAATATCTTTATTATTTAGCAAAATGGTTAAAAATTTTTTTCAAATATCAGATCTTACTAGAGACCAGTTATTAAGTATAATTTTACCAAAAGAAAATAAACCTCTACTTAAAGAAAAAAATATTGGACTAATTTTTGAAAAAAATTCTACAAGAACAAGATTGTCTTTTACAGTAGGTATATCTCAATTAGGCGGTAATCCGATTGAAATAAAATTTGAAGATCTTAATTTTAATAGAAAAGAGAGCTTTGAGGATACTTTTAAGGCATTAAATTGTTATCTTGATGGATTGATTTATAGAACTACTGAACATAATAGGTTACTTGAGTCTTCAAAATATTTCAATAAACCAATTATAAATGCATTAAGTGATATATCTCATCCATGTCAAATAATTTCAGACCTTTATACTCTTTATGAGAGATTTAAGACTCTTAAATTAAATATTTTATGGATGGGGGATATGAATAATGTTTGTTTTAGTTTGGTTGAAGCAGTGAATATAATCCAAGATATAAATCTAACAATTTGCACACCGAGAAGAATAAGTGACAAAATTAAATGGCAAATGAACAAAAATATAGTAATTGAAAATAATCCCTCTAATTTATATTTAAATAAAGTAAACTGTGTTATGACAGATGTTTTTATCTCAATGAATGATAAAGAGAGCATAGAAAAGATAGAATTATTAAAAAAATATTCTGTAAAAGAAGACCTAATGTCAAAAACTTTACAAGACTCTATTTTCATGCATTGTCTTCCAGCTAAGGTAGGACTTGAAGTCTCAGAAGATGTTTTTAGAAGTACAAAATCTATCGTTTGGAGGCAAGCTTATAATCGTCTAGTTGCTCAGAATAATTTAATGCAATTAATTAATTGGGATTAACAATTTAATTTATTTATTTTATTGATATGTTAGTATCTATGAATAAATTTTTTTTATTCTTTTTATCATTTGCGCTTATCATCAGTTGCTCAAAAACCAACGCTATAGTTGAAAAAAAAAATCCAACTTTTCAAAAAATGACATTTGATGTTGTTACAAAAGATTTAATATTCGAAGGCTCATTTCCTGATAGAGTAACCTTATTGTCAGAACAATGGTTTAATTCAAAAATTAAAGTTAATGGTCTGGAGGGCAATATGGTTTTTACACTAAAAAATTATTCAGAAGAAATTAGTGTTATACAAGATGGGAAGAGAATTGATATTTCCTTAGGATTTATAGTAATCTTAACAAAATCTTCTTTGTCACAAAGAAAAATTATTAAAGGACATGTAAGCTCTTTCAGCACCTTAAAAGGCTCTTTCAGCTTGGCTGAGTTTGATCAATTAATAGAAAACACTCAAAATGATCTCATAGTTCGTTTGAGTAGTGATTTGAAATCAAAAATTTAATTTTTCCAGAAAGAAGGTAGTATCAGAACAAATATAGTTAGCATTTCTAACCTTCCTAGAAACATAGTGGATGTTAGTACTAACTTTGAGTAACTTGATAAACTGCTAAAATTGCCTTCAGGTCCAATAATATCTCCAAGTCCTGGACCTACATTAGATATTGCAGATGCAGATGCTGAGATACAAGTTAAAAAATCTAGCCCACTAAATGAAAGAAAAAGAGCAGATGCAGAAAATGTCATTATGTAAGCGAAAAAGAAAATCATTACAGACTCAAAAGTTGTTTCATTTATTTTTTTTCCATTAAACCGACCAGCAATTATTGAGTGAGGTTTTAGCATTTTCCTTAAATGTAAATTTATATATTTAAATAGAATCTGAAATCTAAAAACTTTTAATCCACCAGTTGTAGATCCAGCACAACCACCAATAAACATTAATAAAAGAAATAAAACAGATGCATAATTCCCCCAATTCTCAAAATTTTCACTGATATAACCAGTACCTGAAATAATAGAAATTGTATTGAATGATACAGCTACAATTTTATTTAAATAATTCCCATCTATATAATTATTTGCAAAATAAAAAATTAGAATAATAGCTATTGATAAAATAAATATAAAAACTCTAACTTGATGGTCTTTAAATATAGCAAACAAATTTTTATTTGAAGTTTGCACAAGCACCAAAAACGGTAAACTGCCTATAATCATAAAAATTATTGCTACTAAAAGAATTTTGTCATTATTAAAAAAAGCAAAAGAATTATCATGTGTGGAAAAACCACCTGTAGAAATAGTTGTAAAACTATGAGATATAGCATCAAATAATACCATTCCAAATATGTAGTAAAGAAAAATTAGAGTAATTGTCATTGTTAAATAGATAATAAATATTTTTTTTATAACTGAAGATATTTTTGGTAGAGATTTATCATAAGGATCATCTCCCTCTAAATGAAATAGTTGCATTCCTCCAATTCGAAGAAAAGGTAATATGAACAAAGCTATTACCACTATACCAATACCGCCTAGCCACTGTAAAAAAGCTCTCCATATTAAAATACCTTTAGGTAGTGACTCTAAGTTATTAAGTGTTGTAGCGCCAGTTGTTGTCACCCCGCTCATAGACTCAAACAAGGCATCCACTATTCCTAAACTTACTTTGGTATATAAAAACGGCACTGCGCATAAAAAAGTCAGTAAAAGCCATGATAGTACAGTAATTATAAATGCCTCTTTTAGAGATATTTTTAAATCAATATTTCTATTTGTAATTACTAGTGAGCCTCCAACGATCAAATAAAGGAGTATTGGAACTGCATATGACTGCCATGACTCAGTTTTATAAATAATTTCAGTTATTAAAGGTATAAATAAAAAGAAACCAACAGCACATATAACAGTTCCGCTTACCAGTGCTATAGGTTTAAGATTAAACATTTTAAAGTTTTTTTAGTGAACGTTTTTTTTATTATAAGGGCTATCTAGAGAAAAAGCAGGAATATCTATTTTGAGTTTTTCACCATTATCTTGAGAGACTAAATAAAAACCTTGCATAATACCATTATCTGTCTTTAGTGGAGTACCGCTTGTATATTCAAATGACTCTCCAGGCTCAATAGTAGGAAATTCTCCCACAACTCCTTCACCTTGCACATTCATCACCTTACCGTTTGCATCAATGATAAGCCAATTTCTGTGATTTAACCTAATAGAGGAGTGCCCAGAATTTTTAATGTTAACTTGATATGCCCAAACGAAGTGACTTTCTTGTGGGGATGACTGATCATCTAAAAAATAAGGTGTTACAGTTACTGTGACACCATTAGTTGTTTTAGAGTACATTTAAATAATATACCCCAAAAATAGGACATAGAGAATTAAATTGATTAATTAAAATAATCCTTGAATTAATCCTTTTTTATCTAGCATTATAGAATTAGCGCTTGGAACTTTAGGTAAACCAGGCATTGTCATGATCTGACCAGTTACGACCACTATGAAGCCTGCACCTGCCGATAACCTTACTTCTCTAACTGGCACGGTAAATCCATTTGGAGCACCTCTTAAAGACGGATTTGTTGAAAAGCTGTACTGTGTTTTAGCGATACAAATAGGTAGTTTTCCATATCCACTCTCTTCAAACCCTTTAAGTTGATCACTGACAGACTTATCAATCACTATATCATCAGCTCTATATATTTTTTGAGCAACAGAACGAATTTTTTCTTCTAATGATACATTATCTTCATACATATATTTAAAATTAGATGGTTTACTTGACTCACTAATCTTTACAACCTCTTCAGCTAAATCTAAGGTGCCGTTACCTCCATTCGCCCAGTGAGAGCAAAGGATTGCTTTAACACCCAACTTTTCACAGCCATCAGAGATAACCTTACCCTCTGCTTCAGTATCAAGAGTAAAACTATTAATAGCCACAATTGGTTGAAGTCCAAAAGATTGAATGTTTTCAATATGTCTTTGTAAATTCTCAAAACCCTTTTCAACTGCAGAAACATTTTCGCTATTTAGATCACCTTTTTCAACACCACCATGAGATTTTAACGCTCTTACTGTAGCAACAATAACTACAACACTTGGAGTTAATCCAGCTTTACGACATTTAATGTCTAAAAATTTTTCAGCTCCTAGATCTGCTCCAAATCCAGCTTCAGTCACGACATAATCAGCAAGTTTTAAGCCAGCTTTAGTTGCTATAACTGTGTTACATCCATGTGCAATATTTGCAAAAGGACCACCGTGAATTATGGCAGGATTATTTTCTAATGTTTGAACTAAGTTAGGCATTAATGCATTTTTTAATAAAACTGTCATTGGCCCATCAGCTTTTACATCTCTTGCATATATAGGAGATTTATCTCTCTTATAAGCTATGATTATGTCACCAATTCTTTTTTGAAGATCATTAATATCATTTGCTAAACAAAAAATTGCCATAATCTCACTCGCAACTGTGATATCAAACTTATCCTCACGAGGAAATCCGTTTGATATACCTCCAAGATTAACATTTACTTTTCTTAATGACCTATCACCTAAATCAACAACTCGACCCCATGTAATTCTTCTTTGATCAATTTGTAATTCATTTCCCCAATAAATATGATTGTCAATTAATGAAGACAATAAATTATGTGCAGAAGTTATTGCATGAAAGTCACCAGTGAAATGAAGATTTATTTCTTCCATAGGTACTACTTGAGCGTAACCTCCACCTGCGGCTCCACCTTTCATTCCAAAACAAGGTCCAAGACTAGGCTCTCTAAGACAAACTATAGATTTTTTACCAATTTTATTTAGTCCATCATTTAAGCCAACAGAAGTAGTAGTTTTGCCCTCTCCGGCTGGAGTCGGATTAATAGCAGTAACTAGTATTAATTTTCCATCAGGGTTAGATTTACTTTTTTCAATAAAATCAAAATTTATTTTTGCTGCATCGTGACCATAAGGAATTAAATTTTCCTCTGGAATATTTACTTTAGCGGCAACATCTCTTATGTGAATTTTCTTAGCAGCTCTTGCAATCTCTATATCTGACATCGAACTTTGGATCCTTTCCCAAAAAATGTGGTATACAATATACCAATAACTTCATAAATATTTAAGCTATTTAAGTTAAAAAAAATCAAAATTCTCCATTATTTTTTAGCCTATGTGTCGCATGAAAAATTTAATTACATAAAAAAGTCATTGTTACATATTATATTTATAATAGTTTGAAAATGTTGAAAATATTAGTATTAGGTCTGGGTTATGTAGGAACAGCAAACGCTGTACTTCTGTCTCAAGAAAATGAAGTAACCTGCTTTGATTTAGATATTTCAAAATTAAAGAACCTTATTAATGGAATTTCACCTATAGAAGATAAGGAAGTATCAGAATATTTATCATCAAAGAAATTAAATTTAAAAACAGTTAATAATTTTCCCACTGAAATTGATAATTTTGACATTGCTATTATAGCTACTCCTACTAACTATGATGTTGAGACAAATAAATTTGATACTTCGTCAATCGAACAATCATTAGAAAATATTCAAAGATCTAATTCTAATCCAACTGTGGTTATCCGATCAACTGTACCAGTTGGATATGTAAAAAAAATACAAAAGAAATACCCTAATTTTGAAATTATTTTTGTACCTGAATTTTTAAGAGAGGGCAGGGCTTTAAAGGATAGTCTTTACCCTTCAAGAATAGTAATAGGCTCTCATTCAAAAAAAGGCAAAGAGTTTGCAAAATTATTAATGGATGCTTCATTAGATAAAAATGTTCAAACTATTTATACAAATTCTACAGAGGCTGAGTCATCAAAATTATTTTCTAATGCATACTTAGCAATGAGAGTTACATTTTTTAATGAATTAGATTCATTTGCAATGTCTAGAGGTTTAAACACAAAAGAGATTATAAAATCAGTTAGTCTTGATCCAAGGATCGGAGATTTTTATAATAATCCCTCTTTTGGATACGGAGGATATTGTCTACCTAAAGATACAAAACAATTATTAGCAAATTTTGATAAAGTTCCTCAAAAAATTATGGAGGCAATCATAGAGTCAAATGTAATGAGAAAAGATTTTATAGGTTTAGAAATTGCAAAATTAAAACCCAGAACTGTTGGTGTTTATAAACTAATTATGAAAGAAGGTTCCGATAATATAAGGGAGTCTAGTATCCAAGGTATAATGAAAAGAGTTAAAGCAAAGGGTATTAAAGTAATTGTGTACGAACCTCTTATAAAAGAAAAACAATTTTTTAATTCTGAAGTATACAAAGATCTAGATTTATTTAAAAAAGATGCTGATCTAATTCTTTGTAATAGAAGTCATTCAGACTTAAAAGATGTACAAGATAAGATCTTTACTAGAGACTTATTCAATCAAGATTAAGACAAAGATAATTAATTTTCATTTATTTATGCAAAAAATACAGGAATTACATAGCATTTTTGTATTTTAGTTTCAGATCAGATAGGTCTATACTGCGCGGACTTATATATATAAGGAGGAAACGATGACAATAATTAAAACATTATTTGCTTCTCTTGTATTAACATTTGGTTTAGCGACAGCAAACGCAGGAACTCTAGATGTTGTAAAAGATAGAGGCAATTTAATATGTGGTTCTAACACAGGACTTGCAGGCTTTGGTAATCCAAATGATGCAGGTGTTTGGGAAGGTATTGACGTAGATGTGTGCCGTGCAGTTGCTGCTGCAGTTTTTGGTGACGCATCAAAAGTTGAGTACGTTCCTTTAACTTCAAAAGTTAGATTTACTTCTTTACAATCTGGTGAAGTTGATATGCTTTCCAGAAATACAACCTGGACCTTACAAAGAGATGTTGAACTAGGACTAGAATTTGTTGGTGTCAATTATTATGACGGCCAAGGATTTATGGTTAGAAAAGATCTCGGCGTTTCAAGTGCTACTGAGCTAGATGGAGCTTCTGTTTGTATTCAAGTTGGAACAACAACTGAAATGAACTTAGCTGACTACTTTGGTGCAAACGGAATGTCTTACGAGTCTATTCCTGTTGAAACTAATTCTGAAGCTGATGCTGCATACCTTGCAGGTAGATGTGATATCTACACAACTGATGCATCAGGTTTATATGCTAGTAGAGCTGGATATCCAGACCCATCCGCACACGTTGTTTTACCAGAGATCGTATCTAAAGAGCCTTTAGGTCCATCTGTAAGAGGAAATGACAGTGAGTGGGCTGACGTAGTAAGATGGTCTCTTAACGCAATGATCATTGCTGAGGAAAAAGGAATTACTTCAGGAAACGTTGATGATATGATAGCTAACTCTCCAGATCCAGAAACTCAAAGACTTCTTGGAGTTAAAGCTGGATATGGTGCTTGGTTAGGATTAGATGATGCTTGGGCTGCAAACATAATCAGACAAGTAGGTAACTACTCTGAGAGTTTTGAAAAGCACATTGGTGTTAACACTCCTATTAATATCGAAAGAGGATTAAACGCTCTTTACAAAGATGGTGGTATTCTTTACGCACCTCCATTTAGATAAAAAAACCTTGCGTGGGCTATTACTAAAATAGCCCACGTACTTTTTAATTAAGCCCATATACCAAAAGAGATGCAACAAAACTTTCTTAGAAAGCTTATTTTTGATGAAAAAACAAGGGCTTTACTTATTCAGACTTTAGTTATTGGTATATTTGCTGTTTTAATTTACCTAGTCACAAAACAAACAGCATATAACCTTGAAAAAAGAGGCATTGGCACAGGGTTTGAGTTCTTAAACATAGCTGCAGGATATGACATAAGTATAAGTCTTATACCTTACGATAGTAATGACACTCATTTAAGAGCATACTTTGTTGGTTTACTAAATACACTAATGATTGCTGTATGTGGTTGTTTTCTAGCAACTATATTAGGTTTTTTGGTTGGTATTATAAGATTATCAAGCAACTGGCTTTTTAGAAATATAGCTTACGTTTATGTTGAATTTACAAGAAATGTACCTGTTCTTCTTCAAATAATTTTATATTACACAATACTTTTGCACCTTCCTAAAGTGAAACAGTCTTTAGTTATTTTTGATAATTTTTATTTATCTAATAGAGGTCTTTTTTCACCAGCACCAATATTTAAAGATGGATTTTCATTAGTAATTGGAAGTTTAATAGTAATGATTATTTTTACTTTTTTTCTAAAAAGATTTTTAAAAAAGAAGCAAGAGTTAACTGGAAAACAATATCCAATATTTTTAATTAATTCCGGTTTAATTATTTTTACTCCAATTTTTGTTTATTATTTAATGGGTATGCCATTGGAATTTGATCACCCAGTTATGAAAGGATTTAATTTTAAAGGAGGAATGGTCATCAGACCTGAATTTCTTGGAATGTTATTTGGATTATCTATATATACTGCTGCTTTTATATCAGAGACTGTGAGATCAGGTATTATTTCTGTCTCTAAAGGTCAAAGAGAAGCTTCGCAAGCACTTGGTCTTAAAAGTAACTTTATTATGAGATTAATTATCATTCCTCAAGCTTTAAGAGTGATAATACCTCCTCTTACCTCTCAATATCTAAATCTTACCAAAAATTCATCTTTGGGTATTGCAATTGGGTATGCAGATTTAGTTCACGGATTTGGAGGTATTTCCTTAAACCAAACAGGAAAAGCAATTGAAATTATGCTGATAGTTATGTCAACATACTTAACTATAAGTTTAATAATTTCTTTTTTTATGAATCTCTACAATAAAGCAGTTCAGTTTAAAGGTAACATATGATTTCTAACATTTCTCCTAACCTAAACTCTAACAAGATATTTAGCTGGTCTAAGAAAAATTTGTTCTCATCATGGGTTAACTCGATAATGACTATTATAGCTTTGATTTTCATTTATAAAGTTGGTACTTTTTTTTTAAACTGGGCTATTTTTGAAGCTGACTTTATAACTAATTTTAGAGGAGAAATAATTACCGATAGAACCTTTTGCTCAAAAAATATTGAAATAGGACAACACGGGGCATGTTGGTCAATAATATTTGTAAGGTTCCATCAATTTATGTACGGTTTCTATCCTGTTGAAGAGGCGTGGAGAGTTAATGTAATTTATGCTTTACTCCCATTGGCACTGATCGGTATTTTGTTTGATAAATTACCTTTCAGAAAAATATTTATTTACTTCACTTTTGCCTTCCCATTCATTGCGTATTTCATGTTGTATGGGGGACCAGGATTAA
>CABXST010000006.1 GCA_902514885.1 uncultured Alphaproteobacteria bacterium
TTTGTCTTTTATTTATTAAAAAGAAACTCCCATCTTTAGCTATAATTGTAAATAAACTCGCATCAAAATATTCATACCTGAGTTTTTGACCTTTTAGAAGTAGGAGGCCTTGTTGAACATCACCATTGCCATAGACCTCTTCAAAATTACAGGAAATCTCTAATGAATATCCAGTATTAATTAGAAATAAGATACTAAATAGATACCTGATCACAGAAATATTCTTGAACCAATTCTAATTAAATCTGAGTGATTTATCAGTGCTGTCTCATAATCATTGCTCATCCCCATACTTATCTTGAATGTGGGATCAATAGACTGTCTCAATTCATTCATTTTTTTAAAATATATACTAGGATTATGACTTATTGGTGGTATGCACATTAATCCTGTTACATTTAAATTTTCAGATAGAGCTAATTCACAAAGGTTTTTAGTCTCACTTGGTACAATTCCTGACTTTTGACTTTCTTCCCCGATATTAACTTGAATGAAATAATTTTTTGTTTTTAAATTTTTATTTAACTTACTTTGTTTAGATATTACTTTTATTAGCTTAGGTCTATCTATTGTTTGAATTGTATCAAATAACGACAAAGCTGTTTTTACCTTATTTGTTTGAAGTGGACCAATTAAATGAAGTTTGAGGTTCTTGTAATTGATTAAATTATAATATTTACTTTCTGCTTCTTGAACTTTGTTTTCTCCAAATAATAAGTACCCTTTGTCCATAAGTGATTTGACAAGATTTTGAGGCCTATTCTTCGTGACTATAAGGAGGGATGATTTTGGATAATTTTTTATCTTTTTATTAATCTTATCTAATTCATCGTAATTAATTTTCACAATATCTATTTATCAAAATTATACGAAGAGACAATATCATTTGTATATTTATCGATAAATTTCATTTCTTTTTGAGAAATATCGATTTGTTTAGATATTTTGTTAAGAGGGTTATTTTCAACGAAGATTTTTATTAAATTATAATCCATTTTAATATTTAAACCGGATTGAATAAAATGGAGAATCAAAGAACTAAATGTTTCATAGGGGTTTTCTATTAGATCTTTTTTGAGAATTATTTTTCCATTTAATGAATTAATTACATTTGGATCTGTCCAGCTAAGAATGTGTGTATGCCAACCTTGTTTATTTATTTCAACATCGACACCATTGATTTTTATGTAAGAGCTGTAGCCGTCTAGGTTTAAAAATATATTTTTAGCAATTTCTTGATCACCATGGTTAGTATTTTTAATATTTGTATAAACATCATATGGATGATCTACAATATATACATATGATTTTGTAAATGTATTTTTCGTAAAATTTAATGATTTTGGTGTTGAAAAGAAAGGTAAATGATTTTTTATTATATTAACTAGACAATCATTATCTTTTAAAATTAAATATTGATATAGGTAAGAATGGTCAATAAAGTCTAAAAAAGTCAATTTTTCTATTTTTGATAGTTTTTTTAAAACATCAATTAATATTTCTTCATATTGAACAACCTCATCTATATTAGTGTCGACATTTTTGATGTAAAAATTTATGAATGTTGAAATATAACTTGTATCTTCTATCATAAATGAACTTAGCCATATAATTTTGTTTTTAATATGATCCTCTGAACAATTTGATAAAACCGAAGGGCACAGATTAAAAGCTAGCTGCTTGTATACTTCTATATTTTTTTTTTGTTTTTCTAAAGAATCAAAAAATTCATGTAAATTATTAGAAGAAATAAGATCTTCGAGTATTTTTAGGTTATAATGGTATTTAATTTTAGATAAAACTGACATAGTTTCAATATAATACATTTATCCAATGAAAAATGAAATTTCAAATATTCTGTATCTTATTGAAATTGGCGATACAATAAAAGCTCTGAGAGAAGCAAAATCTTTTTACGAAAAAAATGAAAATAACTTAGATGCTTTAAAGTTATTAGCATACTCTTATATTCAAGTTGGAAATTTTGAAAAAGTGATTTATTTACTTGAAAAAGGTTTCGGATCTCGTATTGACAAACAAGATTTTGATTATTTTAATAATATGGGATATGCGTTGTCTCAAATCGAAGAATACAAAGAGTCAGCAATTTATTTAGAAAAAGCAATTCAAATAAATAAAAAGAACCCAGGTGTTTATTGTTCTTTAGCTGAGGTTTATCTAAAACGCAAAGAATTCAAAAAAGCTGAAGAGTTAATTCTGATTGCTTTAAATATAGTAAATGAATTGGGAGGAGAATCTTTTACTAAGTACGCAAATATATTTTTACTTTTATCGGAAATAAACGCAGCTTTAAAAAAAGATGGCGAGACGATAAATTTATTTTGTAAAATATTAAATGATAAATTTAATGAAAATATATTCTTTTTACTAGCAAATATAGATGCTGGGTCAGTAAGTAAGAGTTTAATGAAGCAAGCAGAAAATAACATATTAGCTAATTCTAATAGTTATAAAAATAAAATTGAAAAATTTAATTATGTTACACCTCTATATTTTGGATTAGCAATGTGCTATCAGTCTGTAGATAAACAAAAATCAGAGAAATATTTCAACATAGGAAATAAAGAAATATTTGATTCTACAAGATATAATTCGCATCAGTATCAAGAAAGGATTGTTAAGACAATGGATCTCTATGTTAGAAAATATAAGTCTTTTGACGAGAGTGATAGGGAACATGGCAGAAATAATTTTTTTATTGTTGGTGCGCCTAGATCTGGAACAACCTTAGTCGAGTCTATAGTAACTGCAAATAATAATGTTTTTTCAGGAGGTGAGTTAAAAAGCTGTAAAAATATTATAGAAAAAAATATTTTATCTACTGAACAAAGTTTAAGTGATTTAAGCCACAAATTCATATCGAAATACCTTAGAAGAACCTCTTACCTGAGAGGTGCTCACGAATACGTAGTTGATAAAATGCCTGAAAATTTTTTATATCTTGGTTTTATTCAAAAATTATTACCTAAATCTAAGGTTATTAAAATTTATAGAAATCCATGGGATATAGCTGTGTCATTATTCAAACAACGCTATGTTTTAAATATTCCCTATAGTGTGAGTTTTTTTAATATAGGTGTTTTTTTATCAAACTTTGAAGCAATTAATTTATTTTGGGCTAAAAACATGAATAACAAAACTAATATACTTGAAATAAAATACGAAGAATTAGTCTCAAATCACGGTGAAGTTCAAAGGGATATATATAGTTTTTTAGGTATCGACTCAAAATACGATGAAAAATTAAGAAGCGAGTTTTTCTCACCCACAGCAAGCATCAGACAAGTTAGAGAAAAGATACACAAAAAATCTGTTGAAAAAATGGAGTTTTTAGAGCACAAAGATGAATTTTTGAATGCTTTCTTTATGCAAAGAGAATACTGGGCAACTAAAAGCATAGATCGGAATAACGATGATTTTTTTGGATATTCTGTCCATTAGGCAGCGCCTAAATGCAATAAAATTTAGTGCAACCATCAATAATAACAAGTGTTGCATAAATGCAACAAATTACTAATTTTTCACTAATAAATTTGTTTTTTGATGAATATTTGTTGAATATGAGGAATATAGAACTCGATTAATATTAATCTCGAAAGGATTATAAAAATGAAAAAAATAGCATATATGATAGCTGCTCTACCTCTTGCATTGTTTGCAAAGAGTGCAAGTGCAGATATCTCAGTAAGTGGTAGCGGAAGCGCTGCTTACACAGATGCGAATGGTAATGGATCAGCAACCTATGGTGGTGGCGTATCATTCTCAATGTCAACTACTACTGACGGTGGTGTAAGCATTACTGCTTCATCAGCAATCAGTAATGATGCTGACTCAGTAGGAAGTGGTGGAGCTGCTTCTGGTGTTACTGCACTTACATTTGGATTTGCTAACGGTTCTATCACTATTGGTGGTGACGTTGGAACTCCAGACGGTGTTGGTAAAGTAGGTGAGTTAGTTGGTTATGCTGACGATAACCAAGTAGCCAAGACTGCAGTTGTTGGTCTTACAGAAGACGAAGGTGACGGTGTATCAGTTTCTACATCAGTTGGCGACATGTCATTAACAGCTGTTTATGTTTATGATGGTGCTGGAGCCGGTAACGTAGACGGTGCAGCTAACACTGCATCAGGTGCATCATTGTCAATGGCACTTGGTGGTGGAACACTAACACTTGCTACTGCTGACGAAGACGTAGGTGGCACAAACAATACTGAAGTAGGTGTTAAATATGTAATGTCTGCTGCTGGTGGAACTCTTTCATTAGGTTTCACAGGTACTGATGGTGATACCGCTGGTAAAGAAGGTGAAGCTATTTCAGCTGCTTTCTCAACGTCAATGGGCGGTGCTACAGTTGCAATCGGTGTTACTGGTCATGATGCTAACAACAAGACATCAAACCAAACAGATGTAACATTATCATCTCCACTTGGTGGCGGTGCTTCAATATTTGCTGAATACACAAACGTATCTGGCGATATTTCTGCTGCTACAGCAACTACAGACTCAACAGTTATTGCTATTGGTACAAGCGTAAGCTTCTAATCCAATAAAAGTAATTTTTTAATATAGACCAGGGGTTTTACCCCTGGTTTTTTTTTGTTTAATTTTCATAAAATTGATCTAATTTATCGAATAATGTTTAAATTCCTCATGATTTCAATGACTTTCTTAATTATTTATGGCTGTACTGGGACACATCAACAAAATATTGAAAGGCTTGATGAAGTTTATGGTTGCGATAATCCTCATAAGTCAATGAGCCAGAGAAAATATAAAGAGTGCATTGCAAAACAACGAGCCGGAGGAGAGTCATTATTTAATTTAACTGAGGACTTTGATAAGCTTTTAGGAAATAATGACACAAATATTATTTATCAAAATTCAGTAAATTCTTATTTGTGGAACGCGAGTTTAAAGGTTACAAAAAGTTATCCCCTAAAAATTGCTGATAATCAAGGTGGGTACATTGAAACTGACTGGATCTATGACCCAGCTTCTATTGATCAGAGGTGCTTAATCAAAATTCAGGTATTGTCCAAAGATCTCATAACAACAGGTATTGATACTAAATTTCTTTGTGAAAATAAACTTGATAGTATTTGGGTACCAGACAATAAAATATATTCCGAAGAGGAAAAAAAAATAGCTTTAAAAATATTAGAAATTGCAGGCACTCAAGCTAATACAGCTTTATAGATCTGATAGTGGAGTCTAAAAAATATATTTTAGAGATGTTTCCCTACCCCTCTGGGAATATACACATGGGGCACGTCCGAAACTATGTAATTGGAGACATATGTACTCGATATCATAAATTAAAAGGTGATGAGGTTATTCATCCAATGGGCTGGGACGCATTTGGACTACCTGCAGAAAATGCAGCAATTCAATTTAAAACACATCCTAAAGACTGGACGCTTACGAATATTAAAAATATGAAAGCGCAATTAGAGAAACTAAATTTGGATTTAGATTGGGATAGAGAAATAGCAACATGTAATGAAGATTATTACAAGTATCAACAAGAATTATTTATAGACTTTTACAACGATGGACTAGCGTACAAAAAAGATGCTTTAGTTAATTGGGATCCTGTAGATCAAACTGTGCTAGCTAATGAACAAGTAATTGATGGAAAAGGTTGGAGAACTGGTGCCCAAGTTGAAAAAAAAAATTTATCACAATGGTTTTTTAAAATAACAAAATATGCTGAAGAACTTTTAAATGACTTGGATAAGTTAACTTTATGGCCTGAAAAAGTAAAAGTTATGCAAAAAAACTGGATTGGGAAATCTATGGGTGCAGAAATCAAGTTCAAAATAGCAGAAACAGAGGAATTTCTCAATATCTTCACTACTAGACCAGATACTATATACGGTGCAACCTTTATAGCTTTGTCCGTAAACCATCCATTAGTAATTAAGACTTTAAAATCTGGGTCTTTAGAGAAAATAAGAAAAAATTTTGCTGAACAAAAAGATGATAAAACTAAGATTGGTTTTCCTTTAAAATTACATTGTAAACATCCTCTTTTAGATAAAAGTATTCCTATATATGTTGCAAATTTTGTGCTCGATACATACGGAGAAGGAGCAATTTTTGGTTGTCCCGCGCATGATGAACGCGACTATGAGTTTGCAAAAAAATATTCACTTCCAATTATTAAAGTTATTGAATGTAAAGACATAGAGTTACCTTATAGCGGAAATGGGAAGTTAATTAACTCCCCTTTATTGAATGGTTTGTTAAAAGATAATGCAATTGAGAAAATAATTAAAATTTTTGAAAAGGATAACATAGGTAAAGGTAAAACAAATTTTAAAATAAGAGACTGGGGTGTATCAAGGCAAAGATATTGGGGTTGCCCAATACCTGTTATTTACTACGATGATGGTACTTATAGAGTTCTTGATAAATCAGAACTACCTGTATTGTTACCTTATGATGTTCAATTAGAAGGCAAAGGAAATGCCTTACTAAACAAGGAGAATTGGAGAAAAATTATTTGTCCAAAAACAAATAAAACTGCATATAGAGAAACTGACACATTAGATACATTCGTAGATTCATCTTGGTATTACATACGCTTCTTAGACAACAAAATAAGTAAACCTTTTGATATTCAAAAAGTTAATAAAATGCTTCCAGTTGATAAATATATTGGTGGCATAGAACACGCAATTTTGCATCTTTTATATTCTAGATTTTTTATGAAGGCCTTAAGGGATATTTACAAATTGAATGTTGATGAGCCATTTAAGCAACTTTTTACTCAAGGGATGATTACGCATAAAACCTATAAGACTTTGAAAAATGAGTGGGTCATCCCAAAAGATGTGGTGTTAGTAGACGGTAAACTAATGAAAATTGGAACCAAAGAAATTGTTGAAGAGGGACCATGTGAAAAAATGTCTAAATCAAAAAAAAATGTTGTCGAACCTGATGATATACTTGATAACTACGGTATTGATGCCACAAGAGTATTTATGATATCAGACTCACCCCCTGATAGAGAACTGGAATGGACTGAGGAGGGCATACAAAGCTCTAAAAATTTAGTTGTAAGAATTGAGCGCTATTTTTCTCAAAAAGAGGGTACAATAAATGAGGAGACCGAAAGAAAAGTAGAAAAATTTGTTTATAATATAGAGGAAAATATATTAAGTTTCTCACTCAATAAGTGTGTAGCAGATATATACACTCTTTTTAATTATTTAGAAAAAAGTAACATATACCTATTTGATAATAAATTAAGTAAAAAGATACTTACTTGTATTTATCCAATCTTTCCAAAATTATCCAAATCTATAAATCTTAAATTATATAATTCTAATAATTTTGAGAAATGGCCGAAAGTTAATCATGATTTACTTTTCGAAAATAATATTGATTTACCTATTCAGGTTCAAGGTAAGTTAGTGACAGTATTTAATACAAACAAAGGATATAAAGAAGAGGATATTATAGAGACAATCTGTAACATAGATAAAGTAAAATATAAAATACTTAATAAAAAAATTGTAAGGGTAATTAATGTACAAGATAAGATTATTAATATTATTATTAAGTAGTATTTTCTTTTTTTCATGTACCACCAGCAAGTTTGATCAAAAAAAGAGATTAACTTTAGGTTATATAGGTGGTGAATATGACGGACTATTGTTATCTAATCAACTTATAGCATATTTGAGTAATTTTAATTTATTCGATAAAAAATCAATTTACCAAATTGAAGGTAAAATAAAACATTCCTCAAATCTTTTTATAACAAACATTGATAATACTTCTGACAGAAAAAGAGTAATAAGTAAAATCGAATTACAAATATATAATAAAGTACTAAATTGTTATACTTTCTCTTACACTGATAATATTTCACAATTTTATATACTTGCTCCAAGCGACAAATTTATGAGTAACAAGAGCGCAATGGAAAAAATTAAATTTGAAAATACAGATTACCTTGTAAAAAAATTTCTAAATAGTATTTCAGATAGGGATTTTATTTGTAATGAAAAAAAATAGCATAGAAAATATAAAATACTTTATGTTAGATCAAAAAGGTAAAAATTTGATAATAAATAAAGTAACAGATGAGATTGGTATTTTTTATGACTTAATTATCTCGCAAATTTCATATGAACTTGACATAAAAGTAATAAGAGAGTTAGACAACAACAACATTGATGAATCTAATGATCTATTTGGGCAAAAAAAAATTTATATTTTGAGTATATTAAATAGTAAAATTATAGAAAAAACTTTGGAAAGAAATTTCCTAAAAATTATAATAACTGATTATAAAAATTTCAAAAAATTTTCAGAAAATTACGAAGTAATTAATGGCTATGATTTTGAAAAAGATTTAAAATATTATTTGACGAGCTACCTAAATATAGAAAACGAACATATAACTAGCTATTGTCTGTCACAGCCACATCTTACTAACTCTGAGGCTACTAAATATAAAATTAACCCTAAAAATTACACAAAAAATCCAATTGCATATGAAGCTGCTAATAATACTTTAGAAATAAGAAAATCTATATTTAAATCAAAAAAAATGAATGCTGGTATAAAGAAATTATTTTTGTTGTTAAAAAAAGAAGTTACATATAAAAAATTTAGCTTTTTAGTTTTTTAATTAAAAAGTTGTACTGCTCAAGATTTTCGTAAAAGATTTTTATATTACCCTTTCCCTTTTTATCGTATGTTATTTTTGTTTTAAATCCTATTGTGTCACTTAGTACTTTCTGCTCATGTATTAGGTTGGGTTCCTGTGTAATTATCTTTCTTTTGTTTTGCTCTAAATCACGCACAGAAATTTTACCTGATACAATCTGATTTAAAGTGTACTCCTCGAAATCACTTGGTTTTTTTCCAACTAATGCCCTAGCATGCCCCATAGATATTTTCCCGCTATTTAATAAATCAAAAAAAAACTTATCTAAATCTAATATTCGCAACAAATTTGTTATATGCGACCTACTTTTGCCAACGATATTGGACAATGTCTCATGTGTATAATTATTTTTTTCAATTAAACGCTGATATGCTTTTGCCTCTTCTGATACTTTTAGATCTTCTCTTTGAATATTCTCAATCAAAGATATTTCGTCTTTGTCAAGGTCCTCAGGTAATAATAAAGCTGGAAGTACTTTAAGATCAGTATTTTGAGCTGCTCTCCATCTCCTTTCTCCCGCTACCAGCGAAAAAGTATCAGTATTTCTTTTGATGACAATAAGTGGTTGAATTAGGCCATTTTTTTTAATTGATTGAGCTAATTCGTTTATTTTTTCCTTATTAAATTCTTTTCTAGGTTGTGTCTCATCTCTGAAAATTTTCTCGATTGGGATAAGTAATAAACCCTTATTATCAGAGGAACTATTCTGAACTAGATCTCTATTTCCAAGTAAAGAAGATAGACCTTTTCCTAATTTTTTATTGGCTGCCATTTGAGCTACTCCTTTCTAAAAATTCTTTGGCTAAGGCTATGTAAGCTTGTGAGCCACTACATTTTAAATCATATATAATTGCAGGTAGACCGTGACTTGGTGCCTCGGATAAAGTTACATTTCTGGGTACATTAAATTTATAAACATTAGTGTCAAAATATTCTCTGGCTTCTCTCTCAATCAAAGATGATAAAGAATTTCTTCTGTCATACATTGTTAAAATTATTCCGTTAAGTTTAAGATTAATATTTAAATTAGATTTTACTAATTCAATAGTTTTGATTAATTTGGATAATCCCTCTAAAGCAAAAAATTCACATTGCACTGGAATTAAAACCTCATCACTTGCTGTTAAAGAACTTACTGTTAATAATCCAAGCGTTGGAGGAGTATCAATAAAAATATATTCGTAATTATCTTTTATTTCTGATATGTAGTTCTTTAAAAGAAGATTTCTGTTGTCATCGTCAGCCAACTCATATTCTGCAGCAGCAAGGTCCTCACATGCAGAGATAACATCTAAATGAGGAATTTGAGATTTTTGTATTGCATCCCTAATATTTACCTCATTGCTAAAAACTCTATAAACAGATAATTTAGAATCATAAGCATTAAATGACATCGAAGAATTGTATTGCGGGTCCATATCGATAACTAAGACTTTCTTATCTATTGATGCTAATGCTGTTGCAAGATTAACAACAGTTGTTGTTTTACCAACACCTCCTTTTTGATTAGCTATTGTAATTATCATTTAACACCTACTACTATAATTTTAGATTCATCAGATGTAATACTAGGATATGCTTCCCAAAAGTATTTATTTTGATTGATAAGTTGTATTTCAGATAAATAGGACTTACCTTTTAGTAAAATAAACTTTGTATGTTTATAAATAATTTTTTTTGTTAAAGAAATTATTTTTTCGATTGGTGCAAACGCACGAGCTGTAATATAATCAACTTTAAGATCTTTTAAATCAGTAATAGAATTGTTGTGAATAATATATTCAAGCCCAAGTCGCGATTTGCAGTTCTTTAAGAAAATCGATTTCTTCGGTGATTTTTCAACTAAATGAAGGTTTTTGTATCCTATAATTGAAAGAACAATTCCTGGAAGTCCAGCACCTGAACCAATATCCATATGGGTTTTTTCGTTGTGTGGCAAATATTTAAATATTTGTATGCAATCAAGTAAGTGTCTTTGATCAAAATCATCAATTGTACTTCTGCCAATTAAATTCATCTTTTCGTTTTCATCAATAACCATCTTCTTGTATTCATATAATTTTTGTAAAATTAATTTACTATTTTCAAAATTTTTATTACAGAAATTTTCTAAGATAGGATTAAGCAACTTTAGTGCCTTTAATTCTTTTATGTTTTATTATTTGGAAAAGTGCACTTGGTGTAATACCAGATATTTTTCCTGCATCATGTAAATTTACTGGTTTGTATTTATTTAGTTTTTCTAGTATCTCTCGAGATAAAGAAGGTATTTTGTTAAAGTCAATATTAGTTAAATTCATATTTTTATTTTTGTTCAATTGATCATAAGATTTTCTCTCACGCTCATAAAAGACTTCATACTTTGAGTCAAAATATATTTTAGTTAGTAATTTTTGACTTATAGAAATATTAAAAAAATTTTTAAAATTATTTGTAGTGGGGTTTAAAAATTTTAATACTTCAAATCCATTTCTAATTTTACCATCTTTTTTTACTTTGATTTTCTTCTTCATTAAATCATTAGGAGAATATTTTAGTGACTCTATTTTTTTTATTATTTTTTTTTCATTATCTATATTTTTATTAATTAAATTGTAGTCAGTTTTATTAAATATTTTTGTATTAATATTTGATGCAAATCTTTCATAGGAATTATCTGTTCTTAGTTTCAATCTGTTTTCTGCTCTTGATGTAAACATGCGGTATGGTTCTGTTACTCCTAGCTTTGTGAGATCATCAACTAAAACCCCTATATAGCTGTTATCTCTTTGAAAAACTTTATTATCGAATTTTACTTTTTTTATTTTTACAACAGCATGGATTCCTGCATATATACCCTGACCTGCTGCTTCTTCATACCCAGTAGTTCCATTAATTTGGCCTGCCAAAAAAAAATTTTCTATTTTTTTTGTCTCAAAATTGTTTTTTAATTCTCTAGGGTCTACTGAATCATATTCAACGGCGTATCCAAATTGATCTACTTCACATTTTTCTAAACCTTTAATAGATCTTAGAAATTTTAATTGAATTTTTTTATCTAGCGAATTTGATATTCCGTTTGGGTAAACAAGATCAGAGTTAAGTCCCTCTGGTTCCAAAAAAATATTGTGGCCGTTTCTATCGCCAAATTTTGTTATTTTATCTTCTATTGATGGACAATATCGAACTCCTTGAGACTTGATAATACCAGAGTACATCGCAGATTTATCAAGATTATCTCTGATTATTTTATGTGTTTTATTATTAGTCTTAGTGATATAACAATTAATATTTTTGTTTGTATTTTGTTTTGTAAAATAAGATAAAAAAATACCATTATTTTCAGATGGCTGGGGATCAAGAATATCATAATCGATAGATTGGGTATGAATTCTAGGAGGAGTGCCAGTTTTAAGTCTCATTGTCTTAAAATTTTTATTGATAAACTTTGCAAGCTCTTTGGACGAGCTATTTCCTATTCTTCCTGCCTCTTTTACCTCATTTCCAAAATAAATCTTACCATTTAGAAAGGTTCCAGTTGTAAGTATAACAACCTTTGATTTGATTTTACCTGCGTTAATGCAATCAACCCCAATAATCTTATTGTTTTTTTGTAAAATATTTATTGCTTCATCTTCAATAAGTTCAATTTTAGATAATTTGATGTATTTTTGCATGTTTTTAGCATATAGATCTCTATCAATCTGTGCTCTGACGCCCCATACAGCAGGTCCTTTTGATAAATTTAATACTCTATAATGAATTGCTGATTTATCTCCTATTTTACAAATAACCCCACCTAAAATATCAACTTCACTGGCTATATGAGTTTTTCCAACCCCACCAATACTAGGATTACATGATAGTTTGCCCAAATCTGATTGATTTTTCGTAATTAAAGCTGTTTTTAAACCATATTTTTCACATATGTTGGCAGCCTCTAAGCCAGCATGTCCAGCTCCTATTACTATTACATCATAATGTTCCACGTGAAACAATCTACTTTCCTATGCAAAAATTGCTAAAGACTCTATCATAAACATCTTCATTGTTAATATAACCAAATTCGTATGAAAAATCATCTAATATATTTCTCATTAATTGAGCAATAATTAATATATCTTTTTCATTAAGAATATCTCTCTCGTATTCTAATATTTTTTCTAAAAATTCTATCTCATTGGAGTTAAATTCCAGTTTATAATTTTTATGAGCTATGTATTTGTTGTAAATACGAGATAACTTAATTCTTTTGAACAGATCTTCTCTATTTAGATTATGATTAATTTTGATATTTTTAGAATTATAGCTAAATTGATCTGATTTAGTCTCTATTAGTGTAAAGTTCTTTTTAATATCAAAGTCTTTAAATAATTGATTTAAATCCCTATTTTTGGTCTTTTTATCCTTTAAAATGAAAAAATGATCAATTTCTTTGGACAATTTTTGTGCTTTTTTATAACCAAATTTTTCTATCCTTCCTTGCTTAGATCTTTGACCAGCTGTATCGAATATTTCAAACTTTTTACTTTCAACTATTATTTGGTTTGACAGAATATCTCTGGTAGTGCCCTTAATATCAGTAACAATAGCTCTATCTTTATCGATAATTTTATTAAATAGAGTTGATTTCCCAACATTTACAGGTCCGATCAACATAACCCTGCAAACATTTTTTTGTTCTATTTTTGTTCTATTTTTATGTAATAATTTATTACAATTATTAAAAAAATCCCTTGCTTTTTTCATTATTTTTTTAAAATTAAACTCTTCATCATCAACAAAATCGATAGATGCAGTGATCTCAGAGAACAAATTAACAATATCTTCTCTAAGTGGGGAAAGGCCACTAACTATATCACCCTCAAAAAGAATTTTCTTATTATATTCTAATGATGAAAAAGACTCATTATTAATAATTAAATTGATTGCTTTGGCCTGTTTAAGCGAATATTTGTTATGCAAAACAGAACGAAAAGAAAACTCTCCTTTTTTTGCTAATCTTAAACCGGGTATTTTATAGTCTTTAAACACTTGCTCAAGTTGACTAGCTATAAGAGGCGAACCATGTATAAATATTTCGCAAACATCTTCACCTGTAAATGAGTTGGGTGATTTAAAATATACGACATTGCACTTATCCAAAATTGTTCCTTCAATATTATGAAGATCAACTAATTTCATCATTGAATGATCTTTTGAGAAATTTCTTTTTGTGAGTTTTTTCAAAATTAATAAAACATCATCTCCCGATATTCTATAACCTATAACAGGCGATTTGACTAATGGTGTAAAATTTGAATAAATTGTACCTGAGTTAAACAAAGCTTTGACATTATAAATTTATAATTATGCTAGTCTAGCAATGAAAGCAGTCTTATTTGGGTCCATAGGGACATTAATAGAAACATCTGACATCCAACGAAAGTCTTTTAATATGGCATTCAAAAAAGAAGGATTAGACTGGTATTGGAGTAAGAAAACTTATAGTAGATTGCTAAAAAAATCTGGGGGAATGAAAAGAATTGAGGATTTTTCAAAACAAAATGGTATGAGCGTCAACGCAAAAGAGATGTGGAAAAATAAAACTAATATTTTTAATAAAATTATTTTCTCAAATAATATTGGTGCCAGGAAGGGTGTATTAAAAATTGTTAAATATGCAAAAGAAAATAATATTAATATCGGTCTAGTATCGTCTACCTCAAAGAAAAATATTAATACAATATTTAAAATATTAGATGGTCAAATAAATAGGAAAGAGTTTAGCTTCATAGGAAATAAAAGTTTTGTATCTAAGCCTAAGCCAAACCCGGATATATATTTTAAAGCATTAGAGGTTATGAATTTAGATCAAAAAGATTGTCTAGCGATAGAAGACTCTGTTGAGAGTGCTAGATCTGCTGTTAACGCTGGTATACAATGTATTGCATTTCCAGGTATTTATCATAGTGATGAAGACTTCAATTTTTGTAAAATGAAATTAGATAAATTGGATATATCTATTTTTAAGTAATTGTATTATTTTGATTATTTAAAAAATATTTATTTAAAACGGATTAAATTTGATTTTATCTAAACCTGATCACATTAAGATTTATGGGCACAGAGGAGCGAGAGGTAATCTTCCAGAAAATACTTTGGAAAGTTTTAAGTTTTTATTTGAAAATAATATTAGTGCTTACGAAACAGATATTTTAATTTCTAAAGACCTAATCCCATTAATATTTCACGATTTTAGACTGAATCCAAGTATAACTAAAACCAATGATGGTGAATGGATAATTGGTGACATAAAAATTTTTGATCAAACATTTGAGGAACTGTTAAATTTAGATATTAGTGCAGTTAATAAAACATCAAAATATGGAAAACGATTTTTAGAACAAAAAAAATTATCAAATCAAAAAATACCTAAATTGTCTGAGCTTCTTGAGTTAACTTCAAAAAATTTGTCAAACAATCTAGTGATAAACTTAGAAATTAAATCGACACCCATTGAAGAAAACTTAACACCCAATCCTAATGAAATGGTTAAATTAATTATGGATGAGGTAAATAAATTTGAATTATTTGATAAAATTATTTTCTCATCGTTTGATTGGAGAATATTAAATGAAATAAAAGTATCATATCCAAAGACATCTAGGGCTTATTTAACGTCTGAGAAAAAAGGTAAAATTTATGATAAATCCCCTTGGTTAAATTTTATGCCTTTATACGATAGCGATGTAAATGAGCTGCCCAGACTTATCAAAACACTAGGCGGGAAAGCATGGCACCCTAAACATATTGATATTAATAAAGATGTAGTAGGTATATCTCATGAGGTGGGCCTACCTGTAAATGTTTGGACGGTTAATGAAGAATTCGAGATGTTGAAAATGATTGATTATGGGGTTGATGGAATAATAACAGATTATCCTTTAAGACTTAAAGAGCTTTGTGAGAGAAAAAATATTAAGTGGTATTGATTTGTATTACTGATTCATACTACTGAAAAATTCTTCATTGGTTTTACAGTCTTTCATCTTGTCTAGTAAGAACTCCATGGCATCTACCGTACCCATGGAAGATAAAATTTTCCTTAAAATAAAAACTTTTTGAAGGTCACCAGCGTCTAATAACAAATCTTCTTTTCTGGTTCCAGATTTTTGGACATCAATGGCAGGATAAGTTCTTTTATCAGAAAGTTTTCTATCTAGAACAATTTCTGAATTACCGGTTCCTTTAAATTCTTCAAAAATTACTTCGTCCATTCTGCTACCAGTTTCAATCAAAGCAGTCGCTACAATAGTTAAAGAACCGCCCTCCTCAATGTTTCTAGCGGCACCGAAGAATCTTTTAGGTCTCTGCAAAGCGTTTGCATCGACGCCACCTGTTAAAACTTTTCCACTTGAAGGTACAACTGTGTTGTAGGCTCTGCCTAACCTTGTTATTGAGTCTAGAAGAATAACCACATCATATTTGTTTTCAGCTAATCTTTTTGCCTTTTCTATAACCATTTCAGCGACTTGTACGTGTCTTGCTGCTGGTTCATCAAATGTTGAACTTATAACCTCTCCATTAACAGATCTTTGCATATCAGTAACTTCTTCGGGTCTTTCATCTATTAGAAGAACCATTAAATAAACTTTAGGGAAATTTTCTGCAATTGATTTTGCAATTTTTTGTAAAATTACCGTCTTACCAGATCTTGGTGGAGCAACAATTAAAGATCTTTGACCTGCTCCAACAGGAGCAATAATATCAATAATTCTTGAGGAGAGATCTGTATCAGGTTTTTCTGTTTCTAAATTAAACTTTTTCTCAGGGTATAATGGGGTTAGATTATCAAAGTTTGTTTTAAATTTATTATTTTTAGCGATTTCTATAAAATTTACTTTATTAGTTTCAACTAAAGCAAAATATCTCTCACCATCTTTTGGAGGGCGAATAGGACCTTCTAGAGTATCTCCTTTTCTTAATCCATATCTTTTAATTTGATTAGGACTTACATATATATCATCTGGCCCAGGTAAATAGTTAGAGTCTGCAGAGCGAAGAAATCCAAAGCCATCTTGCATTGTTTCTAAAACTCCTTCTCCAATTATTTCTTCGTTCTTTTCAGCAAATTTTTTAAGAACAGAAAAATATATATCTTGTTTTTTTAAGCCGGAGGCATTTTCAATTCCTAATGATTCAGCATAATCTAGAAGTTCTTGAGGTTTTTTATCTTTTAATTCGTTTAAATGCATATTGGGAGTTACCTAGATAGTTAGATATATTGAATTAGCTTTATAACAAAAAATAAAAAGAAAATATATATATTTATATATAGACTTATTGTTGTATGTCGAATGATGGGGATTAACACCTTTTTATAAAAATAAACCCCTATTTTATTGAATTTTTATTGTTTAATAACAAATGTAGATAACTTAATATTGATAAATTAATGGTTTTTTTGCTGTTTAAAACTCTCTAAATTCATGAATAACTTTATTAATCCACAGTTAACTAAACAGGTTATTATTGGCACAAAAAGTCAATCAAGAAGAAAATTATTTAAAATGATGAATTTGAAATTTCAGTACCGGACAGCTAATATAAATGAAAAAGCCGTTAAAGATTTAAGAAATGATAAATATGATGCATTAAAAATAGCAAAAGCGAAAGCCACTCATCTTTCTAAAAAAAATAAAAACAAAATAATTATTACATTTGACACTACTATTTTGCACATGGGAAAAACTATTTATAAATGCCACACAATGAGGTGTTGTAAAAATACACTTAAGTCTTTTAATAATACATCTCATAATCTTTATACAGGAATGGTTTTTATGATTAATAACAGTTTAATTAGAAGCACCTTAACCAAAACTAAAATAGTTTTTAAAAAAAATAAAATTATAGATGTAAATAAATATGTTGAAAGAAATTTCAGTCAAATTTCATCCGCAGTTGGTTGTTATAATGTAGAAGGCAAAGGAAAAACATTCTTTAAAAATATTGAGAAAAGTTATTTTAATGTAATTGGAATTGATATGATTAATTTTCTCAAAATATTAAGAAGTATTTAAATGATTAAAAAGAAAATAGGCATTGTTGCAGAAAAGTTAAATCACTCATTATCACCAATAATACATAATTATTGGTCTAAAAAATATAAGTATAATTTTTTGTATAAAAAATATGAGATAGATAAAGAAAAAATAGAAAAGTTTTTTTATAATTATAAAAGAGATAAAGATTTTATCGGTTTTAATATCACAATTCCATATAAAGAAAAATTTATTGATATGTGTGATAATGTTTCATTAAGAGCGAAAAAGATTGGCTCTGTTAATTTAATTTATAAAAAAGGAAACATTACTTACGGCGACAATACAGATGTTATTGGTTTTAGAAAAATTTTTAACTTACTAAAAATCGAAAAGACTAAAACTGTTTTATTAATTGGTGCGGGGGGAGCGTCTAGAGCCATCTTATACTTTCTCAATAAAAAAAATATTGAAAATATTGATATTTTTGCGACATCTTTTAGAAGAAGACAGGGTCTTTCAAAAAATTTTAAGTTTAAAAATTTCACAAATAAGACCACATTATTGAAAAAGAAATATGATTTAATAATTAATGCCTCCAATGCAGGGATGAGTCGAGGTAATAAAATTAATAGAAATATTTTACGACTAGTCAAGAAAACAAAAGGAGTCATTGATATAGTCTATAACCCGATCGAAACTAATTTATTAAAAGAGGCTAAGAAGCATAATATAAAGTCAATTGGGGGATTAATAATGCTCGTAGAACAGGCAAAACCATCCTTTGAAATTTGGTCAAAAAAAAGTATCGAAATTGACGATAAGATTTATCAATCATTAATTAATAAAATATGATCAAAGTAGCTGTTACAGGAAATATAGGCTCAGGTAAGAGTGAATTTATAAATTTTATCTCTAAGCTAGGCTTCTATTATATTTCTTCTGATGTAGTTATATCGAACCTGTACAACGATTATAAAACAAGAAGTATTATCTTACAAAAACTAAATCTTAATGAGAAAAACTATAAACAAGAAATTATAAATAATATTCATAATGAAGTATTTAATAGGCAACTTAAGAAAGTAATATATCCTTTTTTGTACTCAAAAAAAAAAATTTTATCTCTAAAACATAAAACATATAAACCCATATTTTATGAGGTACCATTACTTTATGAAGAAAACTTATCTCGTGACTACAACTTTACAGTCTTCATTAAAGCAGATATTAACAAAAGAAGGCAAAGAGTTTTAAATAGAGGCGTAAGCAAGAACTACTTTACATTAATGAATAGCAAGCAAATCAACGAAAATATAAAAAAGAATAAATCAACTTTTACATTAGTTAACAACGGTTCAATCTTGAACTTACGATTAAATATTATTAAATTATTAAAAGAACTATGAGAGAAATTATACTTGATATTGAAACTACAGGGTTGGAATATAAAGAAGGGCACCGTGTTATTGAAATTGGCTGTATTGAATTAAATAGCAAGGAAGTTGGCGCTAGTTATCATCAATACATAAATCCTTCTAAAACTCTTACAGAAGATAATATTAAAATACATGGTATAACTAATGAATATCTAATTGATAAACCACTTTTTGGAGAAATTGTTGACGATTTTCTCGCATTTATTGAAGATAGTTCTATTATTGCTCACAACTCTTCTTTTGACATTGGTTTTCTGAATTTTGAACTAGAAAAACTATCTAAACCTAAAATTTTAAAAGATAGAGTTATAGACACAATTAAGATAGCAAGGCAAAGATTTCCCGGGCAACAAGTATCATTAGACGCACTTATAAAGAAATTAAAGATAAACACTCTTATTAACAGAGACCAACATGGTGCTCTAAAAGATGCAAAGCTTTTAACTGACGTATATTTGGAATTACAGGGCATTAATCAAATAGGATTAGAGTTAAGTGAAAAGAAATCTGAAAAAATTACTTTAGCTAGTGAGCCGAATTACTCATCCGTCGTATTAACAAAAGAAGAGACAGAAGCCCATAAAGAGTTTATAAAAAGTAAAATACCTAATTCTTATTGGGCTAAAATGTTAAAAAATTATGAGTAGTGAATTTATAGATATTATACTTTTTGGGGCTATCGCCATTTTTTTAGTATATCGCTTAAGAAGTATCCTCGGATCTTCTGATGGAAAAATTGTAAATATTAGAACCAAAAAAAACCCTCAATCTAAATTTAAACCAAAAATAGTTCCTAAAAATGAAAATAATGAATTTTTAGATGGCGCCAGTAAGGCCTATGAGATGATTGTTCAAGCTTACCAAAGTAATAATATTGAAAAGGTAAAAGATCTACTTACACCAGAGGCTATGCAAGCTATGGAACAGGCGAAAGCCCCCAAAGAAATAAAATTTTCAGAAGTTAAATCTAGTAGCATTTTAGATGATAAATCTGATGATTTAAGATTAATTAAGTCTGTTAAATTTGAAACTGAACATTACAACGTTGCAAACAATGAAATTTTAAATGTTGTAGAAGAGTGGGGTTTCGAGAAAGATAAAAAATCTTCTGATCCTAACTGGAAACTTTTTTCTATAAAACTTGTCTCATAAAATAAAATTTAATTTATCTAACCAAAAAAATAAAAAGCAACTAGAAGACCAGCCCAACGAGAAAATTAGCATTTCTATAGGGGGGGCAATAGTAAGCACTAATAAATCTGATAAATTAGAAAATCATAAATTAATACCTAAAAAAAATCTGACCAAAGCAGTCTTATTGGACAGCAATCTTTACAAACAATTTAAGAATAACCAATTTAGTAAGATAGACTTACATGGATTAACAGTTGACCTTGCTCATAAAAAATTAATTCAATATTTCAAAACTAATTATTTAAAAAAAAATCTGTTTCACATAGTTGTAACTGGACTAGGTAATAAAGCTGAAGGCGGAGAATTTTTTACAGGAAAGATAAGAAAGCAATTTCCATTTTGGTTAGATACAGAAAAGTTTCAATTTATGGTAAAGTCCTATTCACCTTGTAAAATACAACATGGCGGGTTAGGTGCTTTTTATGTTAAGCTAAAATTTAAAGAATAAATTTCTTTTCATCAGTGGGTTTTATCTCTGACTTTACAGCATCTGTTACCCAAGCTTTATTAACAACTTCTGTTTTTTGATCACTGAGGTTTGCATCAAAGCTAATTCTTTCAAGTATCTTTTCAAACATTGTCTGCAAGCGCCTTGCACCAATGTTTTCAACTTCAGAATTTATTTGTTCAGTTAGAGATGCTATCTCTTCTAAAGCTTCGTCTTCAAATTGTAATTCAATATTCTCTGTTGCAAATAAAGATTTATATTGTTTTGTTAAACTATTATCAGTCTCTTTTAAAATTTTAATAAAATCATCTTTTTTGAGAGCATTTAATCTAACCCTTACAGGCAATCTACCTTGAAGTTCAGGGAGTAAATCACTTGGTTTGGATTGATGAAAAGCACCTGATGCTATAAATAAAATATGATTTGTCTCAATGGTGCCGTATTTCGTGCTGACAACTGTACCCTCAATAAGAGGCAATAAATCTCTTTGTACCCCTTCTCTTGAGACGTCGCCACCTCGTCTTTCACTATTAGGTGCAATTTTGTCTATTTCATCAATAAAAACTATCCCACTTTCTTGAACACTTTTAATTGCATTTTGTACAACGTTTTGTTTTTCAGCAATTTTTTCAATCTCTTCTTGGATCAATGGCTCGTAAGCTTCGCCTATTTTAAGCTTTGTCTTCTTCTTATTTTTCATACCTTTGCCAAAGATATCATTCATGTTAATCATTCCCATTTGAGCACCTGGCATGCCTGGAATATCTAGAGATTGAAAAGGATTTGATTTTTGGTCTAGTGCTATTTCAATATCTTTATCATTAAGTTGATTATCTCTCAGCATTAAGCGGAATTTCTCTTTCGTTTCTTCACTTGGATTGTCTCCAAGCAAAGACTTCAAAACTATTTCTTCTGCATTTAATTTAGCCTCATCTATGAAACGATCTCTGATTTTTTTCTTTTCTAAATTAATAGCAACTTCAATTAAATCTCTAATAATTTGCTCCACATCTCTTCCAACATAACCAATTTCTGTAAATTTTGTTGCTTCTACTTTTATAAATGGAGACTGTGTAAGTTTCGCAAGTTTTCTTGCTATTTCTGTTTTACCACATCCAGTAGGCCCAATCATTAAAATATTTTTCGGTATAATATCATCTCTCAATGTTTCATCTTTAACATTTAATCTTCTCCAACGATTTCTAAGTGCAATAGCAACTGCTTTCTTTGCATCATGCTGACCAATTACGTATCGATCAAGTTCTTCTTTGATAACTTTTGGCGTAAGGGATTGGTTATCCATTAAATTTTAATCTCGGCAATGTTTAAAGCATCGTTTGTATAAATACAAAGTTCGGCTGCTACTTTAAGGGACTCTGATGCAATTTCTTTGGCAGATAAATCAGACTTTCTTTTCAAAGCTCTTGCAGCACTCAATGCAAAGTTTCCCCCAGACCCAATAGCTACAATTCCTTCTTGTGGTTCTAATACATCACCTGTTCCACTAATCAGAAATGTTTCACTTTTGTCAGCAGCAATAATCATTGACTCTAATCTTCTGAGATATCTATCTGTTCTCCAATCTTTGGCTAACTCGACGCAAGCCCTTTTTAAATTATAAGAAAATTCTTCACATTTCTTTTCTAGTCTATCAAAAAGAGTTAAAGCGTCGGCGGTCGATCCAGCAAACCCAACTATAATTTGGTCTTTATGAAATGTTCTAATTTTATTAGCATTTGATTTAATAACCGAAGTTCCTAGTGTCACCTGTCCGTCAGAGGCTATAACAACACTTTTTTTGTCACGAACACAAACAACAGTTGTTGAGCGTATTATTGTTTTATTTTTATCCATTATTCCTATAAATATAGGTACTAAATAGCTGATTACAAATGCGCGAATTTACATTTAATAGAAATACAAAAGAAACAAAGATATCAATTAAAATTAATCTTGATGGTTCTGGTAAAAATAAAATTAATACAGGTATTGCTTTTTTTGATCACATGTTACAGCAAATAAGCACCCATAGCTTAATAGACTTAGAATTAAGATGTGTTGGTGATTTAAAAGTAGACATGCACCATACTGTAGAAGATGTAGGAATTGCCCTAGGTGAAAGTATAAAAAATGCACTTGGAGATAAAAAAGGGATAACAAGATTTGCACATTCTTATGTATCTTTCGATGAAACATTAACAAGAACAGTTATAGATTTATGTAATCGTCCGTATTTTATTTGGAATGTTAAAACATCATTAGAAAAAGTTGGTGAAATGGACCAAGAACTCTTTTCAGAATTTTTTAAATCTATAGTGACTGAATCAAGAATGAATTGTCACATCGAAACATTATATGGAAAAAACAATCACCATATTATTGAAAGTTGTTTTAAATCTTTTGCGATATCTCTAAAAAAAGCTATATCAATCGACCCAAAAAAAAAAGATATTCCGAGTTCAAAAGGTAAACTTTGAAAAAAAAAGTCATCGGGCTTATTGACGGTCAATCTGGAAATATTGGATCAATAAATAAAGCAATTAAAGAAATAATAAAAGGAAGACCTTACCAGTTAAAAATAATTAGAGGTGAATTTGACTACTCTTTATTTAATAAAATTATCTTACCTGGCCAAGGGGCTTACGCTACTCTTATTTCAAACTTAAAAAAATTAAAAATTTATAAACCCTTAAAAATATATTTAGAAAATAACTGCTCATACCTGGGTATTTGTGTTGGCATGCAAATTTTATCTGATCAGGGCTATGAGGAGAGGACTACAAAAGGATTAGGTATAATAGCCGGGGAGATTAAAAAATTTAAAAGTAAGAAGCTAATAATACCGCATATGGGTTGGAACTCTATACGTTTGAAAAAAGAAGATTCAATTATTACAAATAATCTTGATAATAAGGACTTCTACTTTGTTCATAGTTACATTTTTCAAAATATTAATAAATCAAATGTCTTAGCAAATACTCATTACGGTAAAAAATTTCCTTCCATAATAAAAAAAGGAAACATTTATGGTGTTCAATTTCATCCTGAGAAAAGCCATAAATATGGACTTAATTTGATTAAAAATTATATTTTGAAATAATGAACATTTTTCCAGCAATCGATATCATAGAAGGTAAATGCGTTCGTCTGACCAAAGGCGTTTTGAGTGATAAAACCATTTATGAGAATTCACCCGTTGAAATGGCTAAAATTTATCAAGACGCCGGTTTCAACACAATACACGTAGTTGATTTGGATGCTACTTTAGGAAAAGGCAATAACAATCAGGTACTAGATTTAATTAGAAAAAAAATTGATATTAAAATCGAAGTAGCTGGAGGTATAAGAAGCAAAGATGCTATCAACGATAAAATTAACCAAGGCTTTGATACAATAGTAATTGGTACTTTCGCAATTAAAAACATTGATGATGTTTTAAATCTTAAAGATAGTTTAATAAAAAAACTATCTATCGCATTGGATATAAAAGACAATCAAATAGTATCTCATGGTTGGAAACAAACGAACAATCAATCACTTGGGTACATTGTAAACAGGTATAATGATCGACCTATTCATTCCTATTTTGTCACCGATGTTGCTAACGATGGAATGTTATCTGGCTTAAATATAAAAACCTTTAGTTCTATTAAAAAATTAACCAACAAACATATTACCATCGGCGGTGGAGTAAAAGATCTTAACGATCTTGAGCTCAGTAAAATAAATGGCTTTAACAACGTCGTTGTAGGTAAGGCAATATATGAGAATAAAATTACTATAGAAAGTTTGGCTCAATTTAATGCTCAAAACTAGAATAATTCCATGTCTCGATGTTATAAAAAATAAAGTAGTTAAGGGTGTTAATTTTAAAAATATTAAAGTTATGGGGAACGCAGTAGAAATGGCCAGGTATTATTCTTTATCCGGGGCCGATGAGTTATGTATGCTAGATATAAATGCGTCTTACCAAAATAGAAAAACATTTATCAAAACTGTTGAGGCAATTGCTAAAGTAATTAATATTCCTTTGACCGTTGGCGGTGGTGTTTCAGGTTTGGATGATATAACAGATTTACTCAATGCAGGAGCAGATAAAGTATCAATTAATTCGGCAGCTGTAAAAAATCCTAAATTAATTCGACAAGCCTCACTAAAACATGGTTCTCAATGTATTGTTGTTGCAATTGATGGCAAGAGACATGAAAATAGAATGAAAGTGGTGGTTAAAGGTGGACGAGAAATCACAAAAAAAGAACTTATCGTTTGGGCAAAACAAGTTCAGTCTTTAGGTGCAGGAGAAATATTAATGACATCAATGGATACAGATGGTGTTCAAAATGGATTTGATAGTAGCATGTTAAAAAAAGTAACCAGTAATGTAAGTATTCCTGTCATAGCAAGTGGAGGCGTTGGAAATTTAGAACACTTCTATTTAGGGCATTTAACAAAATCTACTGGTCTATTAGCTGCGAGTGTATTTCACTCTGGAAAATATAAAATTAAGTCTGTAAAAAAATATTTAAAAAATAAAGGGGTACCTGTAAGACTATGAACTATGACAAGGAAAATATTTTCGCAAAAATATTAAACGGAGAAATACCGTGTGATAAAGTTTTTGAAAACGACTACGTGCTCTCATTTAAAGATATAAACCCAAAAGCAAAAACACATCTTTTAATAATTCCTAAAGAACCATTCATAGACATATCTGATTTTTTACAAAATGCTGATAAACTTTATCTAAGTAATTTTTGGGCATCTGTTGATGAGATTATAAATAATTTGGGATTTCGAGATAAAGGGTTTCAAATTAAAACTCATAAAGGTAAAGACGGCGGTCAAGAGGTATTTCATTTTCATCTACATTTACTTGCAAATGTCTAATTATCTAGATTGAATATAATTAATTATATCTAAAACACCTTTTATATCTTTGGCATGATCAATCACTCTACTAATTTCTTGTTCATCACTTGATACACCAAACAGATACACAATTTGCTTTTGTACTTCAAAATCATATTTAAATTTCTTTATGTTAGAGTCTGTAAATATTTTTGTGTAAAGTTGTGTGCTAATAAATTTATCTTTAGCAATATCATCAAGGCCATATCCAGTATCAATTGATATCTCATTTAATACTTCATTTACACCATCTTGCTTCCAAGCCAGCCTTACAGCCTCTAATCTCATATCACCATAGGGAACAACTCCTGTTAGTAGAACTTTTCCTAGTTCGACTTCAACGTCAATTCTTGTAAAGAGAGTTGCATCGTATGAGAAGTATTTTTCTTTAATACCCAATTTTATTGTTGCATCGTCCCAACTTTCACTAAAAGTTTTTTCGTCTTCATTTTCCTTAATAACAGTCTTTGCACCTGTGCTTATAAGAGAGGGGCCGCAACCAATAAATAATACCGAGATTAAAATTATAAGTCTTTTAAACATTCTTTAAATTAATTGATAATTTATAAAAATCATTTCTAGATATTCTATACTTACTTTTAACGAGTTGATAAGCCTTTTTTACACCTACCTCATCAATTATTGCCAATATTTCTTTTTTATCATAGTCATTCACTTCAATATTCTCTTTTTCAATACTTACAGCTAAGACAAGCTCACCCTTGATTTTAGAATAATCAAAATCTGCGTAATTTTTGTTATCAATAAATATTCTCTCTTCGTATAATTTTGTTAATTCTTTTAATATTACAACATCAAACGATTTGGAAATAGAGGCTATCGAATTAATATCTTTTTGTAATTGTTGTTTGGTAGAATAAATAATTAAATTGTTAAAATTATTTTCTAAAAGAATCTTGTCTTTTTGTTCTTTTTTTTTGGGCAGAAAACCAACAAAAGTAAATTTTTTCTTATTTAAAAAGCCACTTAATTGAATACCTGAAATTAGTGCACTGGCACCAGGTATTGAATGTACTTTAATTTGTTTTTCAAATAAAAAATTTATTAGCTGATTACCTGGGTCGGATATCAGAGGAGAGCCAGAGTCAGATATTAATGATATTACTTTGTTAGAATTTAAAAATTTTAGTATGTAATCTTTTTTTTTATAAAAGTCATGATCAGTATATTTTGATAAAGATGTCTTTATTTCATACCTCTTTAAAAGTTTTTTACTATTCGAGGTATTTTCACACAGAATCAAATCAGAATTTTTTAAAATATTTATAGCTCTTATTGTGATATCATCTAAATTTCCTATGGGAGTAGAAACTAAATAAAAACCTGAGTTCATATGAATTTTTTTAAAAATATAATTATACTATTTACATTAATATCATTTTTTAGTTGTGCCCCAACTACAATCGAAAAAAAACAGCCTATAGAAAAAGTACCAGAAAAAATTGAAGAGATAGAAATTATTGATGAAAAAGTAGAGGAAACAAAGAAGGTAGAGTCTATAAAAAAACCAACAAAACCTGAGGATAAATTGATTAATTTTAATGATATTGAAGAAATAATCATTTTTTTATCAGAGGACGAAATTTTAACGTCTTTATTTTATGAGGTTTTTTTAAAGGAAATTGAAAATTTCTCTAATATTAAAAAAGTTGATTTTATTTACTCAATAGAAGAAATACAAGACCAACTCAACAATACTCTCATAATAGGCCCGACTAATTCAAAAGATTTATTTCATTTACCAAATAAACTTGGTGAAAATACCTTTATAATTTCCTTATCTAATGATTATTCGGTTATGAATAAGTATGCAGATAATGAAATTATTTTCGTATTTAGTAGCCCCTATCATCATATCGAAATACTTGGTGATTATGTAAAGTCATCAAATTCTTTGGGCGTTTTATATAAGCAAAATGAATATGGATTAAAATTATTTAAATATTTTGAACAAACTTATCCTCTGAAATATATTAAATCTACTCCTTTTGGAGACAGTGCAGTAGATTTAGAGCTATCAGTAAAATTAATGGGAGATCTTAACACCTACGACAATATAATTATAATTGATGATAGTTTTAGTTATAAGGATTTAGTAGGCTATTTAGCAACTGAGGATGGGACCTACCCTCTAGAGAGGGTTTATCTAATTGATAACTTTTTAGAACAAAGGAAAAATTTAGAAAATTATTATAAGCCAATAAATAGGACTTTCTTAAAAAATATTAATATTGTCAATATGGTTGAACCCCATCGAGAATTCTTCTTCAAAACTTCAGTAAAAATATCATTGTCTATTGCTAACCAGATTTTAGAAAATAATTTTTTACCAAGCACTATTAATCATGAAAATTTTGGGAAATTGTCTATAGATAATTTGATGATTAATTATCCTGTAATATTTGAGTAGATAATTCTTCAAATGCTTTATACCTGTGTGAATTTAATAACTTTTGACTTTTTTCCATTTCAGCAAAAGTTTTATTACTATATTTTGGAATAAAGTAAGGATCATATCCAAAACCATTTAATCCTCTTTTTTCCTTTATAATAAAACCTGGAATACTGCCAGAAACATTATATTTTTCTTTCTTTCCTAATACACAAATAGAACAATAAAATGATGAGGCAATATAATTTAAGTTTTCAAACTTACTAAAAATAAAATCAATGACCTTTTGTTCGCCGCCCATTTTTCTTGCTTCTCTTGCTGTATTTATGCCAGGATAGTCCTTTAATTTGTTTACAATAAATCCACTATCATCACACAACACATGAGAATTAGTTTTTTCTAAATAATATTTTGATTTAATTTCAGCATTCTTCTTAAAGGTTTTACCATCTTCTATAGGTTCTCCAAGATATTTGAACTCGTTAAGATCATGTATCTGAAATCTTTTAAATAAACTAAAGTGTTCAATATAAAATATAAATTCTTGTAATTTCCCAGCATTGCTAGTGCCGAGTAATAAACTATTTTTCAATTGCTAAGTTTTGAATATTAAAAATCTCTGGCATTGAGCTTTCAACAAGTTCTATAAAATCCATAATAGTCTGTTTGCTAAATTTAGCCTCTTCACCAGTAGACTGAAACTCAATAAATTGTCCATCATTAGCCATTACAACATTACAATCTACTTCAGCTCCAGAGTCTTCGATATAATTTAAATCTATGCAAGGCGTTCCTTTAACGACACCAACTGAAATAGCTGCAACTTGATTTACAATAATAGCCTTTGATAGATTATATTTATCCTTAAATTCATTTATAGATCGAACAAGACTGACATATCCACCAATTATTGATGCAGTCCTTGTGCCACCATCGGCACTAATAACATCACAGTCAATCTTTATAGTTTTTTCACCAAGTATGTCCAAATTAACAGCACATCTTAAACTTCTACCAATAAGCCTTTGGATTTCTTGTGTCCTTCCAGACTGTTTCCCTTTTGCTGCTTCCCTATCCATTCTTTCAGATGTAGAAGAGGGTAACATTCCATATTCTGCTGTTAACCAACCTTTTCCAGAATTTCTTAAAAAGCCAGGAACCCTATCTTCTATGATAGCAGAACAACAGACATGTGTATCTCCTAATTTTACCAAACATGATGATTGATTATTAGGCTGAAAGCCTGGGATTATTTCTAAATTTCTAATTTTAGAAAGTTCCCTATCATTTCTTGAATATCCAGACATTTATGTTTTATTATTTTAAGTTATAAGATTAATAAAGATTAATGAATAAAAAAATTACTGACATCGGAGCAAGGTCAAAGTCTATATTTAAAGCACTTGTAGAAAGTTATTTAAAGACTGGAGAGCCGATGGGCTCGAAAGCTTTAAGCTCAAAAATTTCTTATAGACTTTCACCTGCCACTATCAGAAATGTTCTAAATGAAATAAATTTTCATGGACTGATACAAAAAGGACACTTTTCTGCGGGTAGTATACCAACAGACTTGGGCTTGCAATTCTATACACACGCTCTTTTAGAGCCGGGCGCAATTAGTAAAAGTGAAAGAGAAATAATTGAAAAATCATCTAAAACAAATAATTTTTTAAATGAACAGGAATTGATTACTAATACTTTGAACGGATTATCAAAACAAGCTAGCCTTGTAATTAATAATGAAAAATTGACAAAAATTAGAAAAATTGATTTCCACAAAATTGACAATCACAAAGTTATATTCATTATTGAGCATGATGATGGTTACACATCTAATAGATTAGTAGAGATTAATGAAAATATACAAATAGAAGATTTGAATAGTATTGGAAATTTTATTAATAAATTTCCAAAAGCTATGAGTCCTGTGGAAATACAAAATAATATAAAAATTTTTATCAAATCTGCAAAAAATCAAATTAGCAACACCTCAAAAAAATTACTCCTTAATGGCATAAAAATTGAAAGATCCCAAAACTCAGAGACATTCTTTGTAAGAGGGCTACCAAACTTAATAAAAAATAATATAGATACAGACCTTGACAGCATCAACGAACTCTTGAGTGACATAGAAACAGGTAAAATGGCTAATAAAATGATTAAGGCCTTGAAAAAGTCAAAAGGAATACAAATATTTATTGGTAGTAACACAAACTTTTTTAAAAATACTAACCTATCGATGATTTTATCAAATTATAAAACTAAAAATGGACTTACTGGTGCTATTGGTGTAATAGGTCCGAAAAGAATTGATTATCAGCGCATTGTTCCTATTGTAAGTTACATGTCTGAAACAATTTCTAAAAAATAGAAAGACTATAATGGAAGAAGAAAAAAAACATAAAGATCAAACTCAGTCAGAAGAGGAAATTTCAGATAATACAGATGCTGCTGAGTCTGAAGTAGAAGAAAAAACTGAAACAGCTGATGAAATTATTCAAAAACTTAATGAAGAAATTGAAGGTTTAAAAGATCAAAGATTAAGGGCAGTAGCTGAACTAGAAAATTTTAGAAAAAGAGCAGAAAAAGAACAGTCAGATGCTCTGAAATATGGAATAGCTAATTTTGCAAAAGAAATAATTAATATCGGAGATAATATTGAAAGAGCAAAATCAAGTATTTCAGATGATGTTAAGTCTAATGATAGCATTAAGTCTGTTGTGGAGGGTTTAGATTTGATCGCTCAATCTACATTGAGCACGTTTGAAAAAATTGGTATTAAGAAAATTGAGAGTCTTAATGAGAAATTTGATCACAATTTACATCAAGCTATGATGGAGATCGAAAAAAATGATTGTGAACCCGGTACTATTGTCCAAGAACTGATACCCGGATACACATTGCATGATAGATTGTTAAGACCAGCAATGGTTGGTGTTTCAAAAAAACCTCAAGAAAATCAAGGTGCAAAAGACATTGAAGAAGAACAATCTGAAAAGTAATATATTTCAACAGTTTTAATGCCCTTGAATTAAGCAAGTATTAACCCATATAAATAGAAGATTATTTATTTTTAAAGTAGGAACATAAAATGGCTAAAGTTATTGGAATTGATTTAGGTACCACAAACTCTTGTGTGGCAATTATGGATGGTAAGAATCCAAAAGTAATAGAGAATTCTGAAGGTGCTAGAACAACACCTTCTGTTGTAGCTTTCACAGAAAGTGAAAAGTTAATTGGTCAATCAGCAAAAAGGCAAGCTGTTACCAATCCAGAAAATACATTATATGCAGTAAAAAGATTTATAGGCCGAAGTTTTGAAGACGACACTGTTCAAAAAGATTTAGGCTTATCTCCTTTTAAGATTATCAAAGGTAACAACGGAGATGCATGGGTCGAAGCACAGGGTGAAAAATATAGTCCTAGTCAAATCTCTGCTTTCATTCTTCAAAAAATGAAAGAAACAGCTGAGTCTTATACTGGGGAAACAATTACTCAAGCGGTAATAACCGTTCCAGCTTACTTTAATGATGCACAAAGACAAGCAACAAAAGATGCTGGTAAAATAGCTGGACTAGAAGTTTTAAGAATTATTAATGAACCAACAGCTGCTTCACTGGCATATGGATTAGATAAAAAACAATCAGGTACAGTAGTTGTCTATGATTTAGGTGGTGGTACTTTTGATGTATCAATTCTAGAAGTAGGAGATGGTGTATTTGAGGTTAAGTCCACTAATGGTGACACCCACCTAGGTGGAGAGGATTTTGATTTAAGAATAATTGATTTCTTAGCTAGTGAATTTAAAAAAGAGCAAGGCATAGATTTAAAAAATGATAAATTAGCATTACAACGTTTAAAAGAGGCAGCTGAAAAAGCAAAGATCGAACTTTCAAGTTCTACACAAACAGATGTTAACTTGCCTTTTGTTACAGCAGATCAATCTGGGCCAAAACACTTAAATGTAAAATTAACAAGAGCTAAACTTGAAGAGCTGGTTGATGACCTTCTTCAGAGCACCATTGAACCTTGTAAAAAAGCTTTAAGCGATGCAGGTCTCTCAGCAAGCGATATTAATGATGTGATCTTAGTTGGTGGAATGACAAGAATGCCTAAGGTAACTGAAATTGTTAAGAACTTTTTTGGGAAAGACCCAAGTAAGGGAGTTAACCCCGATGAGGTTGTAGCCATGGGTGCTGCGATCCAAGCAGGCGTTCTTCAAGGTGACGTAAAAGATGTATTGCTTTTAGATGTAACACCTCTTTCACTTGGTATTGAAACATTAGGAGGAGTATTTACTAAGTTAATAGAGAGAAATACGACTGTTCCAACAAAAAAAAGTCAGGTCTTTTCTACCGCAGAAGATAATCAAAATGCCGTTACCATAAGGGTTTTCCAAGGTGAAAGAGAAATGGCTGCTGATAATAAGCTTCTTGGTCAATTTGATCTAGTTGGCATACCCCCAGCGCCAAGAGGAACTCCTCAAATTGAAGTAACATTTGACATCGATGCCAATGGTATTGTCAATGTGTCTGCAAAAGATAAATCCACAGGAAAAGAACAGCAGATTAAAATTCAAGCATCCGGAGGTTTGTCAGATGAAGAGATCGACAAAATGGTAAAAGATGCAGAGGCTAACGCAGAAACAGATAAGAAAAAAAGAGAAGAAGTTGATGTTAAAAACCAAGCAGACAGTTTAGTTTTCCAAGTTGAAAAGAATATCAAAGAGCATGGTGATAAAATAAGTGCTGAAGATAAGTCTAAGATAGAAGCTGACTTGAAAGATTTAAAAGAGGCTCTTGAAAAAAATGATGCTGAAGTGATAAAGCAAAAAACACAAGATCTTACACAGTCATCCATGAAGATGGGTGAAGCGATGTACAAAGATCAGCAATCAACTGAAGCACCTGGTGCAGAACAACCACAGCAAGAAAATAAATCTGATGAAAATAAAAATGAAGATGATGTTATCGATGCTGATTACGAAGAAGTAGACGACGATAAAAAAGCAAGCGGACAGTAAATCTTAGCTTGCGTTAATTTATTATGGCTGAGGATTTTTATGACACTCTAGGTATATCCCGTGAAGCTAGTGACAATGATATAAAAAGTGCCTACCGTAAATTAGCAATGAAATATCATCCTGATCGTAATCAGGGTGACGCTTCCGCAGAACAGAAATTTAAAGATGTAAGCCAAGCTTATGAAATTTTAAAAGACCCCAAAAAAAGACAAACATACGATCAATTTGGTCATGCTGCTTTTGAACAGGGTGGCGGTGGAGCTGGTGGGTTTGGACAGCAGGGCTTTGGTGGATTTTCAGATATTTTTGAAGATATATTTGGTGCCTTTGGTGAAGGCGGGCAACGCGAAAGTAGAGGCGATGACTTACGTTACGATATCACAATTGACTTAGAAGAAGCTTTTGCTGGAAAAGCATTGGACGTAACTATACCTAAAATGATCAATTGTCCCGAACAACACAGTTATAAAAGCTGCTCTACTTGCCAAGGATATGGAAAAGTTAGAACACAAAGTGGCTTTTTTTCTATGGAGAGAACTTGTGGAAGATGTGGCGGAACAGGCCAAGAAATGAAGGGCCGATGCTCAAAATGCAGTAATACGGGTAGAGTAAAACAAAATAAGAAACTACAAATCAAAATTCCTGCAGGGGTTGAAACTGGTAACAGAATTAGAATGAGTGGAGAGGGAGAGGCCGGAGAAAGAGGGGGCACATACGGTGACCTTTATGTTTTTATCAATGTAAATAACCACAAACTTTTTCAAAGGGAGCGAGATAACATTATATGTGATGTTGCTATACCTTTCACTACTGCCACTTTGGGGGGTAATATTGAAGTTCCAACAATAGAAAAAAAAATGGTTAACGTCTCAATTCCCAAGGGAATGCAGTCGGGACACAAACTAAGAATAAAAGGTAAGGGCATGAGTATATTAAGAGCAAAAAATAGAGGGGATATGATTGTCAGAGTACATGCTGAAACCCCAGTAAATTTATCAGCAGATCAAGAAAAAATTCTTAATAAATTTAATGACACACTTACCAAGAAAAATTCAACAATGACAGAGGGATTTTTCGACAAAGTAAAAAAAATGTTTAATTAATGAGTTATTGTTTTGATTTTATCGAAACACCAATCAGTAAGTTTTTTGTTCTAGATAGCCCAAAAGGTATTCATTATTTAATTAAATATAACGATATAAGAATAAAGAGTATTATAAAACTTTACAATCCAAGTAAAGGATTGATCTTTAGAAAAGTTAATATTTTTATATCCGAGTTTTTTAAAGGAAATATTCAAAAACCATTACATCTTAAAATAAAATTTATTAATGGAACGCCATTACAAAAAAAAGTATGGAAGGAGATTTTAAAAATTCCCTATGGTAAAACAATTTCTTATTCTGATCTTGCCATAAAGATAGAAAAGCCAAAAGCTGTGAGAGCTATTGCATCTGCGGTTGGGAAGAACCCTGTGGGTTTATTAGTCCCATGTCATAGAGTAATAACGAAAAGTGGAAATTTTGGCGAGTATATGTGGGGGAAAAAAATTAAGAGGCAGATACTAGATATAGAGTATAAAGGAATGGCTGACTCGACATATAGAGGAGGAAAGTGAAATACCGAATCAGCCCCCGCATGAATGCTAACTGAACACTAGTTAATATTTTGATATAGTCAAAGTTGTTCAAACACAAAAAATCTAGAAATGAACCTTAAATCCATTTTATCCTATAGTTTTCAATCATTTTATCTTGCTGGAAGTTTTTTATTATTATTTATTTTTTTGCCAACATTTTACAATTTATCAATAGGCATCCCCTTAAGTGTTATTGGTTTAGTAATATTAACATCTAGATTGTTTGATGTTATTTCAGACTTTTTAATTGGCTACCTATCAGAAAAAAGAATTATTTCAGGTCGCTCAAAAAAAAACCAAATCCTTCTTGGTATAATAGTATTTATTTTTTCCCTTTTTGGTCTTTATGTTATTCAATCAGATAACATTTATTCTTTCATTTTCTTTTATAATTTAGCTTTGGTGAGTTACTCAATTGCAATTATTCCTTATGATTCAATTGTAATAGATCAAAAAAAAATTCTTAAAAAAAGATTCCGTTTAGCTGCAATTAAAGAAATATTTGCAATATTAGGAGTATTATCAGCTCTAATTATTCCTACTGTCATTTCAAAACTTCAGGGTGTTGATTTGTTAAACCCGAACGTAATAAAAATAAGCGGATTAATATTTATTATCTTAGCTATTACAGGGGGATTAATTTTTTATTTATTTTATGACGACGAGCTAAATTATAAGTCAAATGAAATTTCTTGGGTACAACTAAAATCATTTATAGAAAAAAACAAAAGGATTGTATCTTTTTCTTACATAACATTTTTTAACTTACTTGCTAATAACTTTACTGCAAATTTATTTATTATATTTGTTTCAGAATATTTAGGGCTTACTGAATATGCAGGATATTTATTAATTTTATATTTTTTAATAACATTGATATCTACGCCTTTCTGGTATTTGTACGGAAGAAAATTTTCAAATATGTTTCTTCTTCAGTTTGGTACTAGCCTAACTATATTTGGCTTCCTTTTTGTTATTTTTACAAATAGTAACAGTTGGCAAATATATTTGTTTGTCATATTAATTACTGGTATTGGGATTGGAATTGATCTTATTATACCTCAAATTGAATTAGCAGACATTCTTGATCAAAATAATGAAAATCGTTTATCTCAGATCTTTACTTCATTCTTCTCAATAATTAAGAAAGCAGCCATTGGTATCGCTGCAGGCATCGCATTAACTGGTTATGGCTATTTACAGTCTATTAATTTCTCATTACACCCCAATATTCCCAATATAATGATATTCTATTTTTTTATTCCACTGATTATTAAATTGTTCGTATTACTCTTGGTAATGAGATATAGAAGTAAATTCCATGTCTCAATTAGAGAGTAAAAAACACTTAATATATATTCTAGGGACTTTCGCCTTTTTATTATTTTCCATTGCAGACACAATCATAAAACTAATTGGTGATCTTTATAAAGATACAGTTATTTTTTCAATAGCCAGCTTCTCTGCTTTAATTCCAGTTTTAGTTTACTTGCTGTATAGAAAAAGTTTTGCAGAAATAAAAACTAAAAATTATAGACTCCACTTTGTCAGGGGAATTTTAATGACTTTAACTTACTATTTTGTAGTTAAGGGAATAATTCTTCTACCATTATCTATAGCTTACCCAATAATTTTGTCAGCTCCAGTGCTCCTTTCAATAATGGGGATAGTAATATTGAAAGAAAGTATTTATCTTTCAAAAATAATTTCTTTAATACTTGCAATGATAGCAGTTTTTATGGTCTCGGGTTTTAGTTTAAATGCAGGATTTAATTCTTTAGGAGTTATTTTTTTAGTCTTAGGAGTAATATCATTAGCGTGTTTAGATTTTACTGTTCGAGTATACGGGAAGTCCGAGAGAACTATGGCTTTAACTTTTTATAGTATGGCGACTGCAGGTATAATTTTTACAATATTTTCAATTAATCATTATAAAGATATTGCTATGAACGATTTTTTAATAATGATAAGTGCTGGTTTGATTGATGGTGTTGCAATGATGATCTTAATTTATTCCCTTAGAAGGATTGAAGCCTCATTTTTTAGTATCACACATTACTCACAGATAATTTTTGGGATAGTTATAAGCATTGTTGTTTTTAATCATTATCCTTCAATAATTGAAATATTAGGAGCCATTTTAGTGATTATCTCGGGTTATTTAATTTATTCTAAATTAAAAAAACTAAATTGATTGCTGGTTCATTGGGTAAATAGAACACCCTGATATTTTCCATTCCCCATTATCTTTAACTAGCGAGTACATTGCTAGATAAGAAACATTGTCTTGAGAGATTATTTGCAATTGGTGATAAATTGATCCTTCAAAAAATTTTGACTCCATGAAATAATAGTCTTTTGGGTTATAAACTGGCTCATAGTAGTTTTCAACCATGCTCATAAAATCTTGAGGGTTATTAAACCTCATTTTAATATAAGGAGAGGCATGAAAAAAAGCCCCTTCTGCATCCTTGTTAATAAAGGCTTTTAATTGACTTTCAATTATTGCTTGTGTTTCGCTAAACTCAGTTTTATCAATACTTTCTGCAATTGATAGTGTGCTAAATAGAAATATAGATACGGTTGTATAAAATATTTTTTTAAACTGCATACTATTTATATGCGTATTTTAACAAAGTAGATGAAATTATTTATTGGTATATTTACTTTTCTTTTTAACCTATCCGTTAGTTATGCAGATCAAAACAGCCCTAAACTTGATGATCTATTTAGTCAGCTTTATGATGTTAAAAGCTACAAAGAACAAAGTCTTATAGTATCTCAAATTTGGGAAGAATGGCTGATAACTGAAAATTCTGAGGCGCAGACAATCATGGATAACATGCCTTATTTTTTCAGTTCAAAAAACTACAAAGATGCTATCGCTTCTTTAGATTTCATAATTCAAGAGGAACCAGACTTTGCAGAGGCTTATAACAAAAGAGCCACATTTTTTTTTATGATGGGTGACTATGAAAGCTCTATGAGAGATATAGAGGCTACTTTGTATTTAGAACCCAGACATTTCGGAGCTCTTGATGGCTTAAGTAGAATTTTAATTTATTATAAAAACTACGAAGAGGCATTTAAGGTTTATGAAGAAATGAAAAGACTGATGCCAAACGATATAACCGTAGATATGAAAATTGATCGTTTAAATCAGATAATTTCGAACGAAACTTAATTTTATTCAACAAATATTAAAAATGACTTTTGATTTTATAAAGAATTTTTGCCCCTTGCCACCTTCCTCCTCGACAATGTCTCAACCCAAGCGGCTAGGGGATGGGTATGATATTTTAATTTTAGTTGATATGAAACAGATTTTTTATAATTTAAAAAAGCCTGTCAAATAAGAAAAATATTGTTATAGATGTTATTTAAAAATTAATTGGTTATAAATTGAGCTGTGAAAAAAAAATTTAACACAAAAGTAATTCATGCTGGACATGGTTCAGATAAAGAAACCGGAGCGGTCATGCCACCTATCCATCTTTCATCAACGTTTAAACAAATTGAACCTGGAAACTTTGAATATGAATATGCGAGAACAAAAAATCCTTCCAGGGATGTTTTAGAAAAACTATTAGCACAAATCGAGTCTGGTCACAGAGCTTTTGCATTTGCATCTGGAATGTCAGCAATAAATACAGTTTGCGATTTATTTGGTACTAACTTCCATATAATTTGCTCCGATGATGTTTATGGAGGTACACGTAGATTATTTGATAAAGTAAAATCTGATATTGAAGTAACTTATATTGATTTCGATAAAAACGTAAACTGGAATGATGAAATAAAGGAAAATACTAAATTCATTTGGGTTGAAACACCCTCAAATCCTTTGATGAAAATTATTGATATTAAAAACACTGTTAGTATTGCAAGTGAATTTAATTTACCAGTTATTTGTGACAATACATTTGCCTCTCCTTTCAATCAAAGACCACTTGAATTAGGAGCAGATATGGTTGTGAGTTCCTCCACAAAATATTTAGGTGGCCATTCTGATATCGTTGGAGGGTCCATTGTCATTAAAGAAAATAAAGAATATGCCGAGAAAATTTCATATATTCAAAATGCAGTTGGCGCCATTCCTTCGCCCTTCGATTGTTATTTACTAACAAGAAGTATCAAAACACTATCTGTGAGAATGAAACAGCATAACGAGAACGCTATTGCCGTATCTAATTTTTTAACAAACCACTCTAAAATTAATAAAGTTTTTTTTCCAGGTATTGATGAAAGATATAAAGAAGTTGCAGCAAAACAAATGGATGGTTTTGGTGGAATGATGTCTTTTATTCTCGATACAAATATTGATGGAGTAAAAAGTTTTCTTAAAAATCTAAATATATTTACCCTAGCAGAGAGTTTAGGAGGAGTTGAAAGTTTAATAGAACATCCTGCTATCATGACTCACGCCTCAATCGATCCTGCAATAAGAGAAAAATTGGGTATTTCCGATACATTGTTAAGAATATCGGTTGGTATCGAGGATGTTGAGGATTTGATTGCAGATTTAGACCAAGCTCTGTCTAAAATTTAAAATGAAAGATATAGTTGATTTTATTGGCAATACGCCACTGATTAAACTCAAATATCCATCTGAAATTACAGGGTGTAATATTTATGGAAAAGCAGAATTTATGAATCCAGCCGGTTCTATTAAGGACAGAACAGCACTGGGAATAATCCTTGATGCCGAGCAGAAGAACTTAATAGAGCCCGGAGGCACTGTTGTAGAGGGCACCTTTGGAAATACAGGTATTGCCTTAACAATGATTAATAATGCTAGGGGATACAAAACTATAATTGTTATGCCTGATGGAGCCTCTGAGGAAAAGCAAAGTATTTTAAGGAACATGGGAGCAGAACTCAAAGTCGTAGCTACTAAACCTTACTCAGATCCAGGTAACTACCAACATGTATCTAAGAGACTAGTTGAGGAATTACAATCAAAAGGAGAAACCTCTGTTATGTGGGCTAACCAATTTGATAATACGGCAAATTATAAATTTCATTCGAAAACTACAGCTAAAGAAATATTCAATCAGCTTGATGGAAAAGTAGATGGCTTTACTTGCGCTATAGGATCTGGAGGAACTCTAGCAGGTACATCTATTGGACTCAAAGAACTAAATTCAAACATTAAAATAGCCTGCACAGATCCACAAGGCGCTCAAATGTATAACTACTTTAAATTTTCAAAACTAGAAGTTAAAGGAGAGCCATCAGAAGCGGAGGGAATAGGTCAGTATAGAGTAACCAAAAACGTAGAACCCTCCCTTGTTGATTTTTCATATCATATCACGGACTACAAAGCATTCGAACTCTTATACAAAATGGTCAAAACAGAGGGTTTGTTTCTCGGCTCTAGTTCTGGTGTAAATGTAGCTGGGGCAATTGAAATGGCAAAAGAAATAGGGCCGGGAAAGAACATTGTTACAATTTTGTGTGACGATGCAAATAAATATTTCAGCAAACTGTATAACAAAAATTACTTATTATCCAAGAAACTTCCAGTGCCTGATTGGTTGTAATTTATTTCTTTGAAAATATCATTCTCTTAAGAGTATGATCTTTAAAAATAAAATGATGCATCAATGCTGCTCCTGAATGAATAAAAAAAAGGACTAAAACAACATTGCTGGTGTACTCATGCATTTGCCTGAATATAAACCTCAAATCCCTGTCCACATCTATTATAGAAGTCAGTTCTATGTTAAAAAAGATGACAGTATCGCCTTGTAGGTTTGTTACTAAATAGCCAGATATAGGTTGTAAAAAAAATATTAAATAGAACAAAAAATATGTTGTTTTAGCCGCATACACTAAAATTTTATTATTAACTAAAGGCTTTGGTCTTATATTAATCCATTTCCAGCTCAGCCGAAAAATAGCTAATAAAAGTATTAACAAACCAAGGGTATTATGAATAATTAATATCTCATAATAATACTGAAAATTATTCTCTAAATTCTTACCTAAAAGATAGACGGCAATCATAAGAAGTGCCATTGTCCAGTGAAATAATTTACTGATTAAGCCGTATTCATCTGCGGTGTTAGCTAGTCTCATATTTTACTAGGATATATGTTATTATGTTTATTCATATGAAATTTAAAAAAATATCATTATTTATAATATTAATATTATTTACACTAAATTCTTATTCAAGAGACTATATAATTGTGCAATCTACAACAAGTATTGCGAATACAGGCTTATTAGACTTATTGTCTAGTAAATTTGAAAAGCAAACAGGGATCAAGGTTAGACCAATTGCTGTGGGGACAGGTAATGCTATTTCAAATGCTAAACGAGGCGACGGTGATGTGTTAATGGTACACTCAAAAAAAGATGAATTGAAATTTGTCTCAGATGGCTTTGGGGTTAAAAGACATGAATTAATGTACAACAATTTTATTATTGTAGGCCCTAAAGATGATCCTGCAAAAATATCACAAGAAAATAATATAAAAAATATTATGAAAAAAATTTCACTTTCAAATCAAAAATTTATTTCAAGAGACGATAAGTCAGGAACTCACATAAAAGAAAATGACTTGTGGGAACTTGCTAATATTAACCTGTTCGATAATCGCAAATATATAAAGACAGGAACAAGCATGGCCAACACCTTGAATGTGGCATCAGAGATGAATGCTTATACACTAAGTGATAAGGGCACATGGATATCATTCAAAAATAAAAATAATTTAAAAATCCTGTTTGAAGGTGGGAGTGAAATGCATAATGAATACGGAGTCATAGCTATTAACCCTAAAAAATTTCCCCATGTCGAATATGATAAATCAAAAGAATTTATTGAATGGCTGATTACAGGCGCAGGTAAAGATGTTATTAATAACTTTACTTATAATGGGGAAAAATTGTTTTTTACAAACTAAATTTTTATTAATTTTCTAGATGCTAACCTTTGAAAAAATACAGTCAGCGATTTTCATAACACTTTATGTAAGTATATTTTCGACAATCATATCGTTTATTCTTTCAATGTTTTTTGGATATATTCTAGCGATTTATCAATTCAAATTGAAAAAACCTATAGTAATTTTTTTAAGCTCGATGACTTCCATTCCTCCTGTTTGTGCCGGACTCTTAGTTTATTTATTAATTAGCAGATCTGGGCCTCTTGGTTGGATGGAAATATTATATTCCCCACTGGCTATGATATTAGCTCAAATAGTCATTACTTTTCCTATTATGATTACTCTAATTATTAAAAATATTGAAACTGATTACCCAATTTACAAAGAAGAACTCTTATCCTACGGGGCAAGTAAAAAGGATATAATTTTCTTACTTATATCTAATAAATTAAATATCTACATCACCGTGATTTTAGTGGGGTTTGGAAGAGCCATCAGTGAATACGGGGCCGCAGCTATTGTGGGAGGATCCATTGATCACTTTACAAGAAATATGACAGCCACCATTGCATTAGAAACTTCTAAAGGGAATGTTTCATTAGGTATTATTTTAGGAGCCATACTAATTTCACTAACATTAATAATATCAATTATCTTAAATACTTTAAAAAATGATTAGCGCTTATAATCTCTCATATACCACTGATAAAAAAAAAATACTGAACAGTATAAATATTAGTATCCAAAAAAATAAAATTACTGTTATTTCTGGAAAGAATGGGTCAGGTAAAAGTACACTATTAAAAATTTTAAATCGTCTAATTGTCCCAAGTAAGGGCTCTATAAAATCACAATATGAAAAGCCTGTACCTATGTTATTTCAACGATCTCTTTCGTTGAATAAGAGCTTAGAGGAAAATTTTTTGCTTTTGAATAGTATTAAAAAAACAAAAATTGACAGAACTTTTTATAATCTATTTAATTTAAAAAAATTAAAAGCAAATAAATTTGCTAGTTTATCTGAGGGAGAAAAGCAAAAAGTTTTCATTTCTAGGCTTATGAGCTTCGAGCAAGATATATTAATTATGGATGAGCCAAATCAAAACTTAGACATAGAAAGCGAAGAAAAATTTTTCGAGAAATTATCTGATTTAAGCAAATCTAAAACAATTATCATGACGTTACATGATATGAATTACATTAAAAAATTGGCTGACAATTTAATTATTTTAGATAATGGAAAAATACTATTTAACGATCTAGCGTCTAATTATTAATAACCTTGTTAAAAGCCTATATATATGTCTTAATTAAACATGATTAAACTCTCCATAGCTTTATTACTTTTTTCCACTTCACTTTTGAGCGCAAACCCTGTTGCGGACAGACAAGAATCGATGAGAGATTATAATAAACTTATGAGAGCCGCAAATAACCTCATTAGGGACTCAGTTATCAATGATGACCTCGCAAGTATTTATGAAGAAATTGAAGAAATTATGAAAGTCTACCCCACTTTATTTCCTGACGATTCATTCGGTGGTAAGTCCAAAGCAAGTACAGACATTATTGATAATAGAGACTTATTTAATCAAATTGCAAAAGAAACAGAGGATAATGCAGCATTCGCTAAGCTAGCAGCACTGGAGGGCAATGTTGACGAAGTACAACAATATCATCAAAAATTATTTGGGAGCTGCAAAAGTTGTCACTCCCGTTTTAAAGATTAACCGCATGTTAAAATATTTTTTTTTATTTTTTTTTCTATCAACTCATTTATTATTTGCAGATAATAAGCTAATGAAATACATACCGATAGATACAGAAGAATCTTTAAAAAGAATTCAAGAAGGAGCGATAGTTATTGATGTCAGATATCCAAATGAACACAATAAGATAAGAATAGAGAACTCACATAATATTCCTTTTAAAGAAATAACTGTTGAAAAGATTAATTCCATAAATCCTGATAACAAGGATATCATAATTCATTGCACTGCAGGCATAACCTCTAAAAAGGTAGCAGACAATCTAGTTGCACAAGGATATCAAGGCACTATTTATGAAATGGACAAAGGATTGATCGATTGGGTAAATCTAGGTTTTAAAACCGAGCAAGGCATATAATAAGTTATTATAAATATAACTATGAAAAATAGTTAGTGCTGAACATATAGTAAATCATATATCCAATAAGTCCTACGACCAGCAACACTAGAGGTATTACTGATATTGTAAAAGCCTCCCTAAATTTCTTATTAAATAATAATAAACTTACCAATAGTAAAATTAAGAGAATGAGTAGAAGTCTGATCATATTGTTAACTTTAGCATAATATTTAATAATTTTGCTATTCCATATTGGCTTATTTAGGTATAACAAGACTTAATCATGTCTAAAGTAAAAGTAGCTATTGCTGGAGCATTAGGGAGAATGGGAAATAATCTTATTAGTTCAGCGATTTCAAATACAAATGTTGAACTTATCGGTGTATTTGATGTCAAGAATATTGACACTAACTTTATATCCAAGTATCAAATTCCAGAAAATATCATTACCACAAGAGAAGAGTCCTTTAAAACAGCAGATATAGTAATAGATTTCACGTCACCTAAAGCCTTATTTAATTTTACAGAAGCCGCCGTTTCGAATAACACTGGTCTAGTGATTGGCACAACGGGCTTAGATGAGAGTCATTTCAATCTGTTAAAGCAATCAAGTAATTCAACTAAAATTTTCTATGCACCAAACATGAGTTATGGCGTAAATACATTTTTTGAAATAGCAAGAAAAGCTGCTAAACATTTAAAAGATTTTGATATTGAGATAACTGAAACACATCATCGGCATAAAAAAGATGCGCCTAGTGGAACCGCAATAAAACTAGGAGAAGAAATTGTAGACGAACTCGGATTATCTAAATCAAACTTTAATTTTAATCGTCAAAGCCAAGATAACCAAAGAAAAGAAAATGAAATTGGATTTTCATCAATAAGAGGAGGGAATATACCGGGGGAACACACAGTTATATTTCATGGAGATAATGAGTCTGTTGAATTAACACA